>NZ_DAIQRQ010000036.1:0-2928 GCF_036786105.1 Ohtaekwangia sp. | reverse complement strand
AGTGTACTAGTCGTATATTCTTTAGCATGAATGTCTATTTCTGACAAAAGAAAACTGCAGGTTATATCTTATGCATATATACCTGCAGTCTTTGCTTTCTCACTTATGGATAAGCGATTTAAAATTTACTTGGCGCCGGCCAAGATTGCATCAATCGTACGTTGATCTGTTACTGTAAGCTTTGATCTGTCCAGCGCACCACCTGTATCCCACCAGAATGGGATTGCACCCGTAGTCTTGGCGAGTTTGGTTGAATACGTGATCCAGTAGTCAACAGCATTGTGGTGTGTTTCCAGGTCCTTAGGAACATGGTTACTGCCATCCCGTTTATAGGCTCCATATTCACCTATTATTACAGGAATACCTTTATCAATAAATTTCGTTTTCATTTTTGTGAAGTCACTAAGCAGGGCAGCTTCATTTCCATAGGTCCATGAATCTAAAAAGTTGCGCTCCGGCTCGATTGTAGACTGATAATCTTTGCCCCAGTAATAAGCCATTTTACCCCAATCTGCGTCTTCAGGCAGGAAACAAAACTGCGATGGATTATAATTATGTACTTCAACCATCAGGCGATTTGCTGTCGGGTCCTGAGGAAGTGTGCTCATTAGATCTGGTGTCAGGGACATGTTTGTAGAAGGTCCTTGTATAACGAGCACGCGATAGGTATTTCTTCCACCGGTAGAACGAACCGCATCAATAAACGTCTGATGATATTCTGCCAATACTTTCATTGCCGTAGCATCACCAGCATTCGGCTCATTGGCGCTGGCAAACATCAAATGCTCATCGAAGTCACGCATAGCCGTGGCAATCTGTTCCCACAAGGCTCTTTGCTTGGCACTCACAGAGTCCTGTTTTTTCTCCGTGATATTATTTTCCAGCCAGCCACCATCCCAATGGATGTTTAGTAATACATACATGTCGTTGTTAACACAATATCCTACTACTTCTTTTACGCGGTTCATCCAATTCTGATCAATGTGTGCGGTCGTTTCATTGTCCAGGTGATGCCAACTCCATGCACAAGGAATACGGATGGCATTAAATCCGTTCGCCTTTACAAACTTTATATAGTCTTCGGTAATCACAGGACTGCCCCAGCCGGTTTCTCCTCCAGGAGCTTCAAAGGTGTTCCCTATATTCCAGCCCAATTTCATTTTTGCTGCCAGCTCAACAGCATTGCTGCTCATGCCCGTTGCATCGGGTGCCTTAGGCGAGGTGTTATACGTTGGATATATAGTTGGCTTCTGAGTTACCGTAACGCGTCTACCCTGACCGTTGGTTGCGTTAACTTCCAACACCGTAGAACGTGCACTACCCGTGCCATTTTTATTTACAATAATCTGAATACTGGTACTGCCGCTGTTACCGTTTACCTGGCTTACCTTCAACCACGCATCAGCAGCATTCGAGATAGTCCAGCTGCTGTTAGCAACGATGGAAAATTCTGACGTATCCCCTTCAGGGTTGAGCGAAAGCTGCAGCGGAGTTACCGTCAGTTCAGGTGTTACATCGTCCTTTTTACAGGATGTAAAAAATATAATTGTCGTCAGTAGTAACGAAATTTTAAAAAAGCTGATGATTTTCATTGATAGTTTTAATTTGTGATGTGAATTGTTTTTATCAATCTGGGGCTTTTGCTGGTTGTAATTCTTATCTGTCTTGATAGTCCTCGTCTCTAAAAATAATTTTTTATAGTTTAGTTAGATAAATAAATAATAGTCTCGCAAGTCCCGGCTATAATAAAATCTTGTGTGTTAAGTTTCGGAATAATCATCACATTCTGTAATAACAATGCGTATCAAAAGCAATGCTGGCACGATGTTCCATTTTAATATTCTTTGACTGAATTTATTCAACTTAAAGTAAAAAAGACCTGCGGAATATCTTCCGTTGTAAATCGGAGGCCCGCAGGTCTTTATTTACCATTTTATCTTTTCACCACTCTGAAGTTATCGAAAGCGGCTTCAATACTTGTAGTTGTTGCTGTGCCGAAGTTCTGCAGGTAAATTGTCAGATAGCTCTTGGAGGTACCTGCATTAAACAAGTCGCCAACTTTCGTTATGGAAGCACCTTTGCCGTCACCCTGGGTAGCATCCTTGAGGCGGAATGTCGATAACGGAATTGTTACGGTTTGCCATCCATCCGTGGTAAAGTTAACCGATTGTTTCGCTGATATTTTCCAGGGTTCATATAGCGCCAGATAGCTACCTTTGTCGGTTCTGATACAAAGCGTACCTCCTTTCCAGGCGTTTTTAACATTCATTTCAAATTTGAAGGCCCATTTGTCGCCTGAATCGTCAAGATTTGCTGCAGGCACCCATGTATATTCACCAAGGCGAATAGCATTGCCATCCGAGCCTTCTCCGGCCTTTAATGCAGGGCTTGTATATGTAATGTACTGCCCGGTTCCAATTCCATAATCAGCATTATAGGGAGGCCAGCCCGTTGTATTAGGATCAGAACTCCAAAGCCCTACAGAGCCTCCCCACCATTGCCAGCCGAAATAATCACCCCACTCCATATTACCTAAAATGCCTGTACCGCCGGCATTGATGGAGGCTATATCATTTACTTTGAAAGCCGTGGTGAATGTTCCGCCTGGTGTAACAATTGTTACAGGTCCGCTTCCTGTTAGCATAGGCGCTGTAAACTTTACCGAATCTCCACCTTCGGATTCTTCGAAGTTTGAAATAGTTGCTCCGGCAAACGTTATGCTTTCAACGGAAACAAAATTAAATCCATACAGATAAACCACTTCACCTTCCTTGGGAATCTCATGCGAAACGTTGGTTATTATAGGGGGGCCTACTATTCTTATCGAAAAGTTTCCAGTTCCAATTGTTGTAGTATAGCTGATCGTATTGACGAGTGAAGCATCACCACCGGATAAATCAGCGGGCACTTGTACGATCGCACTTGAGT
>NZ_DAIQRQ010000126.1:0-3729 GCF_036786105.1 Ohtaekwangia sp. | reverse complement strand
CTGCGTAGTCCCAATTTGTTGGGGAAAATCGGGTTGATCATATATAACTATCATTACCTGCGCACTTTTCCCAAGGCGTTGTTAACGGTGTCGCTGGTGGTGGGTGGTGCAGTGATAGCGGGAGAGATCATCCGGTTTCTGGTGAAGCGTTCGGTTATCAAACGCATCACCGGTAAAGTGGTACTGATTGTGGGGATGGTACTGATTGCTGCCGTCTTTGTGAAAACCGCGATAGACTTTACAGCCTGGAGCTACAGTCACACAGGGTTACGATTTCGTATTGGTGCCCATTTATTGCCGGCCATACTATTTGTTGTATTCTTCTACACATATAGTACCTTGCCGAAAATTCACAGACCTTTTCCGGAATCCCCCTCATCCGCGGAAGGAGGTGCAAGCAATAAAACTATTTTACCGGAATGATCACTGTTGATCCCAAAGAAATACCCTCTTCTACATTACATGCTTACTTGCTGGGTGCGGTTACTCCCCGGCCCATCGCATTTGCCAGCACCATAGATAAAGACGGCCAGGTAAATTTAAGTCCTTTCAGTTTTTTTAACTGCTTCGGTTACAATCCACCACTGCTCATTTTTTCTCCCGCACGCAGAGGCCGCGATAACACCACCAAACATACTTACGAGAATATTCTGGAAGTACAGGAAGTAGTGATCAACGTAGTGAACTACGCCATGGTGCAACAGATGTCGCTGGCCAGCACCGAGTATCCAAAGGGAGTAAATGAATTTGTGAAAGCTGGTTTTACCGAAGTGCCATCCATTGTGGTAAGTCCTCCGCGTGTAAAAGAAGCTCCAATCGCGATGGAGTGCAACGTACTGCAGGTGGTGCCCACCGGAATGGAAGGCGGTGCAGGAAACCTGATTATCTGCGAAGTAGTGCTCATGCACATCAACGAAGCAGTGCTCGATGCAGAAGGGAAAATCGATCCTTTCAAGGTAGACGCTGTGGCGCGACTCGGTGGCGACTGGTACTGCCGCGTGCAGGGCGATTCAATCTTCAAAGTACCAAAGCCGCTCGATAAACTCGGCATTGGTGTTGACGGTATACCGGAAGCGATACGCTATAGCAAAATTCTTTCGGGCAACGACCTCGGTATGCTGGCCAATGTAGAACATATACCGGCTGTTACTGCCGACCGTTTCTTTATATCGCAGCCACATGTGCAGCAGGCATTGGAGCAAGGTGAAGATGCCGTGCATCTGCTGGCACACATCTTATTATCGGAAGGGAAGACCGAGGAGGCATGGCAAGTGCTATTGCTCTCGTTGCGATAGCTGCTGAATAGAATCAGGTATACACCGCGGTTTATTCCGCAGGATACACCATGACAGTTTGTGAGGATTGTTATGTTCCTTTCGTGCCGCGAAGGAATGTTTTTTATTTTCGCTTTCGCGGGATTATTTTTAACAACCCAAAACGTTCTGACGATATGTGTCTGTTACTGAACAATGTTTCGCTGAGAAGATTTCACATGCGGTACACAAAGACGAATGCTGCAGGAGCAGTGTATAAAAATTGATAGATGAGAGTCGCTTTATTTGTTCCCTGTTATGTAGACCAGTTTTATCCGCACGTGGCGATTGCAACGCTGGAGTTGCTGGAGAAGCTGGGCGTTGATGTAGTATATCCGGATGCACAAACCTGCTGTGGTCAGCCCATGGCTAACTCAGGCTTTGAACACCTCACGCATGGATGCAACGATAATTTTGTAAAGAACTTTTCCGGTTACGACTATATCGTGTCGCCTTCCGGAAGTTGTGTGCTGCATGTAAAAGATCATCTGCATGCTTCGGATGAAAATGCGGCTACACACATTCGTGGTAAAGTATATGAGGTGGTAGAATTTTTAACGGATATACTGAACGTGCAAAGTTTACCGGCACGCTTTGAACATAAAGTGGGGTTGCACCAGAGTTGCCACGGTCAGCGTGGATTGAAGATCTCGCAGATGAGCGAACTTGTAGCACCACCATTCTCCAAAACCGAGCGACTGCTTCACATGGTACGCGGACTGGAGCTGATCAAACTGAACCGCACTGATGAGTGCTGCGGGTTTGGCGGTACATTCTGTGTGGCAGAAGAAGCGGTGTCGGTAAAGATGGGCGTTGATCGTGTGGCCGATCATGTGGCGCACAACGCAAGCTATATCACCGGTAACGATATGTCGTGCCTCATGCACCTGGAAGGAATTATCAGACGACAGAATCGCCCGGTGAAAGTGATACATATAGCGGAGATACTAAATGCCGAGAAGTGATGGAACAGAGAACATTGGATCACGCAGCACTGGCAGATAAATTCAACCGCGATGAACCGCGCGTTGACTGGCACGATAAAACACTCTGGTTCATTCGCGAGAAGCGCGACAAAGCTGTTTGGCAAATTACCGAGTGGGAAGACCTGCGCGAAACAGCATCACAGATTAAGAATAACGTACTCGACAACCTGCACGATTACCTTCTCGAATTTGAAAAGCAGGCACAGCAAAATGGCGTTACGGTTCACTGGGCCGCCAATGCCGAGGAGCACAACCGTATAGTACATTCTATTATGCAGCAGCATGGTGTTACTGATATTGTGAAGAGTAAATCCATGCTCACTGAAGAATGCCATCTCAATGAATATCTGCATGAGAAGGGTATAACGGTAGTAGATACCGATCTCGGCGAACGCATTGTACAGCTTGCAGGTGAGCCACCGAGCCACATTGTATTGCCCTGTATACATTGGAAGAAAGAAGAAATAGGAGAGTTGTTTCATCAGCATCTCGGTACACCGAAAGGTAATGCTGATCCACAGTTCCTCACTGCGGCAGCGCGTGAACATCTTCGCCAGCGATTCCTGACGAGTCGTGTGGCTATTACGGGAGTAAATTTTGCAGTAGCAGAAACCGGGGAGATTGTAGTGTGTACCAACGAAGGCAATGCAGACCTCGGCGTGCAACTCGCCGATGTACATATAGCCTGCATGGGCATCGAGAAGATTATACCGCAGCGAAAGCACCTCGGTATATTTCTGCGCTTGCTGGCGCGCAGCGCCACAGGCCAACCTACTACTACCTATTCCAGCCATTTCAGAAAACCACGGCCGGGCCAAACCATGCACATCGTGTTGGTAGACAACGGCCGCAGCGAACGACTGCAACAGGAGAGCTTTCGCAATGCCCTCAAGTGTATACGCTGTGGCGCCTGCATGAATACCTGCCCCGTATACAGGCGCAGCGGAGGTCACAGCTATCAATATGCTATTGCGGGGCCAATCGGTTCTATACTCGCGCCAAGCCTCGACATGAAGAACCATGCCGACCTTCCGTTTGCCTCAACGTTGTGCGGCTCGTGCTCCAATGTGTGCCCGGTAAAAATCAATATACACGAACAACTATACCAATGGCGACAGGTGCTGGTAAAGGAAGGCTATGTGTCGCCTGTAAAGAAGGCAGGTATAGCTGGCATGGCAGCCGTGTTATCGAAGCCAGGTATATATAAAGCTTCAGGTGCTATAGGGCGCTGGTTTATGAAATATATACCCGTGCTGGTGAATAATAAACTTAACCCATGGTATAAACAGCGTGAAATGCCCGCTGTGCCGAAGCAATCGTTTAACGAATGGTATCACCAGAATCGCAAGCAACATGGAAAGCAGGGATAAGATACTGAACGCTCTCAAAAAGAAATTTTCGGATACACCGGCTGCGTTGCCGGTATTGAA
>NZ_DAIQRQ010000035.1:0-51690 GCF_036786105.1 Ohtaekwangia sp. | reverse complement strand
TTCAGCCGCTGAGTCGAGGTACCGCTACCGATAAACTAGGACGTTTTAAAATGCAGCAGATTCCCGAGGGGGAGTATGATGTTACTATATCCTCCATCGGATATACATCTTCTACGCAACATATAACAGTCCGGCAAGGCGAGACAACCACGCTCAATATACCATTAGAGCCTGGTGATCTGTTGTTGTCTGATGTAGTGGTAACGGATCAACTCGATCACGGCATCAATAACATTTCGCAGATCGATATCAAACTTCGGCCGGTCAATACATCACAGGATATACTGCGGATGATTCCGGGGCTGTTTATAGCACAACATGCCGGTGGAGGGAAAGCTGAACAGATATTTTTGCGCGGCTTTGATATAGACCACGGCACAGACATCAACCTGGAGGTAGATGGGTTGCCGGTAAATATGGTATCACATGCCCATGGCCAGGGGTACTCTGATCTTCACTTTCTTATCCCGGAGTTAGTATCAAATGTAGATTTCAACAAAGGTCCATATTATGCTGACAAAGGCGATTTTACTACGGCCGGATATGCGTCATTTAACACAAAAAACTTCCTCGACCATAACCTTGTGAAAGTAGAAGGCGGTCGCTTCGGTACATTTCGAAACGTAAATGCGATTAACGTTCTTAACAAGGCCGGTGGCGAAAGACGCAACAATCTCTATATAGCGTCTGAGTACTTTCGAACGGATGGGTTCTTTGAGAACAACCAACATTTCAACCGGGTCAATATAATGAGCAAGTATAACGCATACCTGCGTGATAACGAGATGTTGACGATTGGATTTTCAACGTTTACCAGCGGCTGGGATGCTTCCGGGCAAATACCAGAACGCGCTGTAGAAAGCGGATTGATCTCACGCTTTGGCTCTATCGATCCTACCGAAGGCGGACAAACATCGCGCACCAATGTATGGATCAAACACGTAAAGACGCAACACGATGGCGGAATTTTTGAGAATCAGTTATACTATACAAAGTATAATTTCAATCTCATCTCCAACTTTACATTTTTCCTTCATGATCCGGTAAATGGCGACCAGATCACGCAAAGCGAATTGCGCAATATGTATGGCTATCATGGGCACTATACCCGTGAGACATTGATTGCCAATACTTCGCTTCAAAGTAAAGTGGGCATTGGATTTCGTTATGATGACATCCATGATATTCACTTATACCATACGCGTTCTCGAAAATTTATCAGCGACATTACGCGGGGTGATATTGATCAAACAAACCTGTATGCATACGTGAATGAAATGTGGCAGATCAATAACAAGCTCTCGTTCAATGCCGCGGTGCGATTGGATCACTTCACTTTTAACTATGCTAATGCGCTCACTACCGACTACCAACATCAAAGCGCAAGCAAACCTATTGTGTCGCCTAAATTCAACATCAGCTACAATGCCTCGCAGAATATTAATCTATATGTCAAAACCGGTATAGGATTCCATTCCAACGACACGCGCGTAGTAGTAGCTCAAAGTGGCAAAGATATACTGCCTAAAGCGTATGGTATAGATGTGGGTAGTACATTCAAGTTAGGCGATGATCTGTTGCTCAGTACCGCACTCTGGATGCTGGACCTCGACCAGGAGTTTGTATACGTTGGCGATGAAGGTGTTGTTGAGCCCAGCGGTAAAACCAGACGCAAAGGCATTGACGTATCGCTGCGCTGGCAGCTTATGCCGTGGCTATATTTTGATACAGACGTGAATCTGACCAAACCCAGATCGAAAGAAGCACCGGAAGGCCAGAACTTTATACCGCTTGCTCCCACTTTTTCAAGTATAGGTGGATTGACGGTTCGCCTGAAGAACGGATTGAATGGAAGTCTGCGGTATAGATACCTGGGCAACCGCCCCGCCAATGAAGATAACTCCGTGATAGCAAAAGGATATTTTCTTGCTGATGCCGTGGTGAAATATACCAGGCGCCATTTTGAGCTGAGCTTTACAGCGGAGAATTTATGCAACGTAGCCTGGAAAGAAGCACAGTTCAATACAGAATCGCGTCTGTATAACGAGACTGATCCGGTTACCGAAATACACTTTACTCCCGGAACGCCTTTCTTTTTCAAGACAGGTGTGAGCGTATTTTTCTAAATCTATAGCCACCCAATAAAAAAGCCCACGGTACCGTGGGCTTTCTATGATATAGATCATGATATCTTTATCTTATCATCAGATGTGAATTACTTCCCCATAGGCAGCAGCAGCTGCTTCCATAATAGCTTCGCTCATGGTGGGGTGCGGGTGAACGGACTTGATAATTTCATGACCGGTTGTTTCAAGCTTGCGTGCTGCTACAACTTCGGCAATCATTTCTGTTACGTTAGCTCCGATAAAGTGAGCACCTAACCATTCGCCATATTTAGCATCGAAGATCACTTTTACAAAACCATCGGTAGCACCGGCTGCTTTTGCTTTACCCGATGCGCTGAAAGGGAACTTACCCACTTTGATCTCGTAACCGGCTTTCTTCGCAGCTTCTTCAGTATAGCCTACAGAAGCGATCTCTGGCGAGCAGTAAGTACATCCCGGAATGTTGTTATAGTTGAGAGGCTCCGGATTCTGACCGGCAATCTTCTCCACGCAGATAATGCCTTCTGCGGAAGCAACGTGTGCCAATGCCTGGCCTTTCACAATATCACCAATAGCATATATACCGGGCACGTTAGTTTTGTAGAAATCATCTACTACCACCTTGCCTTTATCGGTTTTTACACCTACTTCTTCAAGACCTATACCTTCCAGGTTGGTTGCAACACCAACAGCCGAAAGAACGACATCAGCTTCGAGCTTGATCTCACCATCCGGAGTTTTTACAGTAGCAATACATCCGTTACCCGATGTATCTACTTTCGTAACTTCAGAGTTAACATAGATCTTCATACCATCTTTTTTGAAGATCTTATCCAGTGTTTTAGAAACTTCTTCATCTTCTACCGGTACAATGCGCGGCAGAAATTCAACGATCGTTACTTCTGTGCCAAGTGCATTATAGAAGTAAGCGAACTCCACGCCTATAGCACCAGAACCTACTACGAGTAATTTCTTAGGTTGTTCTTTCAGCACCATAGCCTCGCGGTAGCCGATAATCTTTTTACCATCGATTTTCATGCTTGGCAGCTCACGTGAACGACCACCGGTAGCAAGGATAATGTGCTTCGCTTCGTAGTCTGTTTTCTTACCGGCCGCATCGGTAACTTCTACTTTGCTGCCTTTTTTAAGTTTACCGAAGCCTTCAATCAGATCAATTTTATTCTTCTTGAATAAGAACTGAACGCCTTTGCTGTTGCTGGCGGCAACATCGCGGCTTCGTTTCACGATACCATCAAAGTCAGCTTTGAAGTCTTTTACTTCCACGCCATAGTCTTTCGCGTGCTTGATATATTCAAATACATTGGCACTCTTTAATAACGCTTTGGTAGGAATGCAACCCCAATTCAAACAGATACCACCAATCTCAGCCTTTTCTACCACACCCACTTTCATTCCGAGTTGAGATGCCCGAATGGCAGCAACGTATCCACCAGGACCACTCCCGATTACGATCAGATCATATTTTGACATAGCATAGTATTTAAAATTCGCTGCCAAAGATAATCGCTGACGCTACATTTACATAAACGTTTAAAAAAGGATTGTATACATTGAGTATTTAGGCTGATTTTGCGGGAATTGTCTATTTTTGACCCGCTTATCGGACCCGGCTGGATGTGCCGGGAACCTTAAACCTTGAATTTTTAAACATGAAACTTTTACAGGGAAAGACCGCCCTTGTTACCGGGGCTTCCAAAGGTATCGGAAGATCAATTGCCATCAAGTATGCTGAACAAGGTGCTAATGTTGCCTTCACATACCTGTCGAGCGTAGAGCAGGGACAGGCGCTGGAAGCGGAACTGGCGGCGAAAGGTGTAAAGGCAAAAGGTTATCGATCAGATGCTTCAGACTACGCACAAGCTGAAAAGCTGGTGAACGATGTAATTACAGATTTCGGTTCGCTGGATATACTGGTAAACAATGCAGGTATTACGCAGGATACTTTGCTTCTGCGCATGACAGAGGAAATGTGGGACAAAGTTGTCAATGTAAACCTGAAGTCATGTTTTAACACTGTAAAAGCTGTTACCAAACAGATGATGAAACAGAAAAGTGGTTCGATCATCAACATGACTTCGGTAGTAGGTCTCAAAGGGAACGCAGGTCAGGCAAACTATGCTGCTTCCAAAGCGGGTATCATTGGTTTTACAAAGTCGGTAGCGCTCGAACTTGGATCACGCGGCATACGCTCCAACGCTATAGCACCGGGCTTCATTGAAACCGAAATGACAGCCGTACTCGATCCTAAAACTGTACAGTCATGGCGCGATGCTATACCGTTGAAACGCGGTGGCAGACCTGAAGACGTAGCAGATGCCTGCGTGTTTTTAGGCTCTGATATGTCGACCTATATTTCCGGGCAGGTGCTGCAGGTAGATGGCGGCATGCTTACTTAGGAGTCGCTGGCTGCCAGCCTCTGGCCATGAGCGGTGTGGAAGAGTGATGACAATCGCCTAAATAAAATAGCGCATGCTTGAAAGCGTGCGCTATTTATTTATCAAATCATTTTATCGAGCGCACTCCCACGTCTCAACGATCACACCTCTGGCAACTCGAAACTAGCAACTCGCAGCTATTTCCTACGTTGCCCACGCTTTTCCGACTTCCGTGAGCGGTACGCAGCCTTTAAATGGCCCCGGTGCCTGATTATACTGTAATACTTCAGTTGCTCCGGGCTGACTGGTAAAGAAGCCAATAAGTGTGAGTTCTTTCATTTCAAGTATAAATGGCTTTTCACCACCACTACCGGCACGCCACCATCCAAAAGAAGCATCACCTGCTCCTTTTGACAGTGCTTCTTCATGATGTTTCTTTACCAGTGCTTTCTGTTCTTCCGGTTTGCATAAAGCAAATGCATCACCGTATGTCTTTTTGGCTTCTTCGTCAAACGCAGTGAGGCCTTTTATAACCCTGTCTTTATCTGCCTGCGGATATACCTCGTGCAGCATGCCATCTATAAATGCAGGAACGCCTGCATCTTTAGCACCGGGTGTTGATGTTTTGGGAATCAATACTTCAGCAAGTTCGGCAACCAGCAGAGCCTGTTCTTTGGTAAAGAATGCTGGCGTATAGTTAAGGTCTGGAGCTGCCTTACAACCTTGCAATAAGCCTGTTAGTGCCGGCCCTGTAATAGCATAGCCCAGTACCATGGCTGTGCGCTGTAATATTTCGCGTCTGTTCATGATCGTACTTATTTATATTAAACTATATATCTCTCTTATACCGGACTATTAAAGATTTCCTTTTTTCAATTCATTCACAGCATAATCGGCTGCTCGTGCCGTTAATGCCATATACGTAAGTGAGGGATTCTGACATGCCGAAGAAGTCATGGCAGCGCCATCAGTAACAAATACATTCGGTGCTTCGTGTACCTGGTTCCATTTGTTGAGCACTGAAGTCTTGGGATCTTTACCCATGCGTGCGGTTCCCATCTCATGTATACCGAGGCCCATGTTGTCGGCTACATCGTAGGTGCGCACATTTTTAAAACCGGTAGCTTCCAGCATTTCTGCGGCAGAGTCTTTCATATCTTTCCGCATCGCCTTTTCATTCTCTTTCCACTCAGCATCGATGTTGAGCGTAGGCAGTCCATATATATCTTTCTTATCGGTATTGAGCGACACTTTATTTTCATGATACGGTAAACATTCGCCAAAGCCGGTGATACCGATCTTCCATGGGCCGGGTGTTGTTAATGCATTCTTGAGTTCTTCGCCAAAAGCCATTTCAGCTACTCCCCGCGACCAGCTTTCTCGACTTGCACTACCCTGGTAGCCAAAGCCACGCAGATAGTCCGTACGTTTGTCGTTACCTATATTTCGGAAGCGTGGTATATATATGCCATTGGGTCTCCTGCCGATATAGTATTTATCCTCAAACCCTTCTACATCGGCTTCTGCTCCGGTGCGGTATTGATGATCCATCAGGTTGTGACCGAGTTGTCCGCTGCCTGCACCCAGCCCGTTGGCATGGGTTGTGGAAACAGAGTTCAACAGTATAAATGTACTACCCAGCGTAGAAGCATTCAGGAAAATGATCTTCGCATAAAATTCTATTTCTTCTTTTGTATTGGCATCCAGTACACGAACACCTGCAGCTTTACCCTTCTTATCGTCATAGATAACCGAGTGTACAATAGAATGAGGACGCAACGTCATGTTACCTGTCTTCATAGCGGCCGGTAATGTTGAAGCATTGCTGCTGAAGTATGCACCATACGGGCACCCACGATCGCACATATTTCGCGACTGACATACACCGCGGCTTTTATCGTGTGGCAATGGCGCTGTTAAGTGCGCTACGCGTCCGATTGTCAGCTTTCTTCCATTGAATTTCTCGGCAAGCTTGTCGCGAAAAACTTCTTCTACACAATTCAAATCCATTGGCGGAAGAAATTTACCATCGGGAAGGTGAGGTATACCTTCTGTGCGTCCGCTTACGCCAATGAATGATTCAACATAATCATACCAGGGTGCGAGATCTTTATAGCGAATAGGCCAATCAACACCTACGCCTTCTTTTGCATTGGCTTCAAAGTCAAGATCAGATAAACGATAGGTTTGTTTGCCCCACATAATGGAACGACCGCCGGCATGGTAGCCACGAATCCAATCAAACGGTTTTACTTCCGTATAGGGATTTTCCAGATCATTCACCCACCAATGTTTATTCGCCTGGTTTAGCCAATGCGTTCTGGATTGTACCGGATAAAATTTTAATTCTTCTTCTGTTAACCGGTTCGCATGCGGCAATTGCCAGGGGTCTTTTGTCATGGTGGGGTAATCAACCTGATGCTTTACATCTCTGCCTCTTTCCAACACCAGGGTTTTCAATCCTTTCTCTGTGAGCTCCTTGGCTGCCCAGCCTCCGCTGATGCCCGTACCTACAACAATCGCATCGTAAGTATTTTGTTTTTGCGCGTCAATATTAAGGTTCATGGTCTGGTTTAATTTGAGAAATCAAGTTAACGACTTAATTCACCAGTGAAAATATTTAGCATGCTTTTTACATGGACAGAGTCTTTTAAAACAGATTAATGTATTTTTATCTGTCAATGGTCATGTATGGAAAGTGAAATCCTTCATTTAGCACACGCGCTGCAAAACACATTCGAAAAAAATGCGTGGCATGGCCCTGCTGTGAAAGAAGTATTAGCGGATATTACTCCACAGCAAGCGCACCATCGCCTTCCCGCAACTCATAGCATTATCGAGTTGGTTGCACATATGACTGCCTGGCGTACGTTTGTAACGCATAGGCTGCGGGGCGATACAGATTATAAAGTAAGTGATGAACAGAATTTTCCTACACTATCAGATTGGAATATAGTGGTACGCAATCTGGAAGAAAGCCAGGCCGCTCTTTTGCAGGCACTGTTACAATTTCCGCAACAGCGGCTGGATGAAAAAATTTCTCCTGGAGAATATAACTATACATTTTACACGTTGTTATCTGGAATTATACACCACGATCTATACCACCTGGGGCAGATCGTTCTCCTGAAGAAAACGATATGAAAGGTTAACAGGATGGAGCGAATGGGTACGACTGACGTTAAACTGGAAGAAGGAAAGGCTTTGTTACGCGAGGCATTTGCATGCCGCATCAACAATCTTCAAAAAAGTATAGCCCTGGCAGAACAGGTTGTAAAACTGGGCGAACAGGCCGACAGCAGCGAGCTTTGTGCGTTGGCCAAAAATCAACTGGCACTGTATCACATGATACTCGGTGAGCATCAAAAATCATTGTCGAATGCAGAAGAAGCACTAACGTTCTTTGACTCACATCACGATCTTAAAGGCATCGGTGACGCCAAATATGCCATTGCCGGTGTGCACTACAAAACTGACAATTTTCATTTGGGGTTAATCTTCCTGCTCGATTGCCTTTTTTTATATCGCAAGATCAGCGACCACTATAACGAAGCGAGGGTACTGAAATCGCTGGGTACGATCTACGAATACCTCGATGATCAGGAAAATGCCATTGACTCGTACCTGAGCTCTGTTGCCGCCAGTAAATTAGCGGGCGACCCTACGCTGGAGTCTAATGCTTACAACCCGTTATCCGGTATATATCTCAAACGCGGTCTGCACGACCTGGCGCTCGCTACTATAGAAAAAAGCATTTCACTAAAAGAGCAAACGAACGATGTGCGCGGACTCGCCTTTGCGCTCTACGGCCGGGGAAAAGTATTTATCAAGCTTAAACGCTTTGACGAAGCCCTGCAGGATCTCAACCATTGTTTGAAAATACAGCTTGAGGTTGGCGACAAGTTAGGCATAGCCATGGCCTATAATAAATTAGGTGTGTTAATGCATGAGCTGCGTCAATTTGAAGAGGCACGAAAATTACTTTTGCTCGCACAACAGGTGGCCGATCAGTATAACATCCGGGTTATACGCTACAAATCGGTATATAATCTGCACCATGTTGCCAAAAGCGAAGGTAAATTAGATGAGGCGTTGCATTTTCTGGAGCAGTATATACACATCAAGGAAGCGATTATTGCCACGGATACACACAAAACAGTAAAGAGTTATGAAGCAATATCGAAAGTAAAGGTATTGGAGCTTGAAGCAGAGATACAACGTAGCAAAACCGAGATCATCGAAAAGAAAAATGCAGAACTCGATTCATTTTTTTACCGGGTATCGCACGATTTGAAAGGACCTATATCTTCTTTGCTTGGCTTGAACAACCTGATGAAGTATGAGGTAAAAGATGAAAAGCTGCAGAAGTATATAGATATGTATCAATCACAGATTCTGCGTATCGATAACATTGTGCTTGATCTCATCAACCTCACACGGATGAATCATGCGGAAGTAAACAAAACAAAGATCGATTTTGAAACACTGCTGCACGACTGTATTAACACCTATCAATTTCTCGACAACTTCAAACGCATATCATTTAAAATAGAGATCGAGCCCAACCTGGAATTTTACTCAGAATGGGCCATAGTAAATACTATTTTACAGAATCTCATTGAAAATGCGATCAAGTATTCCATGCCTGATAAGGAGCCAATTGTTCACATTTCCATTGCGCGTGATGAGCAATCACTGATCATTATTGTCACGGATAATGGCATTGGTATAGATCCACTATTGCAGACGAAAGTGTTCAATATGTTCTTCCGCGCCAACGACCGTGTGGAGGGAACCGGCCTTGGGCTATATATACTAAAGCGTGCGGTAGAGCGGCTTCACGGCGATGTATCGTTTAAAAGTGAAGTTTTTCAGGGAACATCTTTTACGGTAAAACTGCCATTTTTTGGCCGCCAGTCTATACTGTAAGGCATTTACTAACGGTTGTATGCAGTTATAACAAAAAAAATTTTCCGGTCGGGCTTGGAAACAACTTTTTCAGGCTCTACGTTTGTGACATCAAAGTCGAATAAGCACTCTTGCTTGATCGATTTATAAAGAAGCGCGGAGAGACAGGCTCTGAGAAGCGCTAGCAACCACTCCCAACAGGGAAAAGGTGCTAAATCCTGACTCCGGTGTGGATGGTCCACGCCGGGAAATATAAACCGATGAAAATGAAAAGCATCATCAACAACATCATTTCAGGAAAAGGCTTGCATAGCCTTCGTGCTTATTTATCCGAGACATTCAACATCATCATTCGTAATTTCATTTGCATGTGCGCCAACAACGCGTGTTGTTGCACGTGCTGTTGCTGTTAATCTTTAAGCGCACCGCTTTCAGCAACACACTAGCCTCACGATCTGCCAGGTGACAGGCACGGTTACGGCTACATCAAAAATTCTTTTTCTTAAAACAATTACGACAACCCAACAAATATATAGTTATGTCAAATTTACATTTCGAAACCCTTCAATTACATGCAGGCCAGGAGATTGATCCCACCACCCGCTCCCGTGCTGTGCCCATTTATCAGACTACGTCCTATACATTCAAAGACTCTGAACATGGCGCTAATCTTTTTGCCTTGAAAGAATTCGGCAACATCTACACGCGCATCATGAACCCCACCACAGATGTTTTTGAAAAACGTATTGCAGCGTTGGAAGGCGGAGTAGCTGCACTGGCTACCGGCTCCGGGCAAGCTGCACAATTTCTTGCCTTGAATAACATTCTGCAGGCAGGCGACAATTTTGTTTCTACTTCATTTCTTTATGGCGGCACGTACAACCAATTTAAAGTTGCTTTCAAGCGACTGGGTATAGAAGTGCGTTTTGCAGAAGGCGATAAAGCAGAAGCATTTGAAAAACTGATCGACAAAAAAACAAAGGCATTGTTTCTTGAAACGATTGGTAACCCCGGTTTTAATATACCCGACTTCGAAGCGATTGCTGCGGTTGCCCGCAAGCATGATCTGCCATTGATAGTAGACAATACATTTGGTGCTGCCGGATATTTATTCCGCCCGATTGAGCATGGAGCCAATGTAGTGGTTGAATCTGCTACGAAGTGGATTGGTGGCCACGGCACCTCTATAGGCGGAGTTATTGTAGATGGAGGGAACTATAATTGGGGCAATGGAAAATTCCCGCAGTTCACAGAACCATCGGAAGGTTATCATGGCTTGAAATTCTGGGAAGTATTCGGTGAAGGAAATCCTCTTGGTTTACCGAATATAGCCTTCATCATCCGCACACGCGTAGAAGGTCTTCGCGACTTCGGCCCCTCACTGAGTCCTTTCAACTCATTCCTGTTACTGCAAGGTTTGGAAACACTTTCCCTGCGCGTGCAACGCTCTGTTGACAATGCGCTTGCCTTGGCACAATGGCTTGAACAACACGATCTGGTGGAGAGTGTAAATTATCCGGGCCTTACCAGCAGCACCTATCACAAGCTCGCTAAAAAATATTTACGCAATGGCTTCGGCGCTGTGCTCTCTTTCACATTAAAAGGCACCAAAGAACACACCGCTAAATTTGTAGACAGCCTGAAGCTCGTAAGCCATCTGGCAAACGTAGGCGATGCAAAAACACTGATTATACAGCCTTCGGCCACTACGCATCAGCAATTAACCGAAGAAGAGCAAATCACAGCAGGTGTATTGCCAACATTATTAAGAATCTCTGCAGGGATAGAACATATAGACGATATCAAAGCCGATCTGCAGCAGGCGTTTGAGAAAGTATACCAGGGCGAATTAGTATCCTAGTTTAAGTTTTAAATAAGCATCCGTCCTCTCTCCTTTACCGGAGAGAGGGAGCGGATGAAGCACTGCCACCACCATGGAAAAACACGATCACACCTTTCATTATCATCATCCATTTGAATTGGAGTCGGGCAACATACTTCCCGGCTTTCAGCTGAAATATACCACACTCGGTAAACTCAACCACGACCGCTCTAACATTGTATGGGTATGCCATGCTTTAACCGGCAGTTCTGATTTTACGGATTGGTGGGGTGATCTGTTCCGTGCCGGAAGTGCTTTCGATCCTAAAGATCATTTCATTATCTGTGCGAATATATTGGGTGGATGTTATGGATCTACCGGGCCTCTTTCAATCAACCCCGAAACCGGCAAACCATTCTACCACAGCTTTCCGCTGATCACCAACCGCGATGTAGTTCGCGCGTTCGATCTTCTTCGTCAGGAATTGCAGATCGAGAAGGTATATACCTTATTGGGTGGATCGCTCGGCGGACAGCAGGTAGTGGAGTGGGCAATACAACAACCTGAAGTTTTTGAGTATATAATTCCCATGGCGTGCAACGCATTCCATTCTCCATGGGGTATAGCATTCAATGAAGCACAGCGATTGGCTATAGAGGCTGATCCTACGTGGAAAGAGAATGATATACGTGCCGGATCAGAAGGACTCAAGGCAGCACGCGCCATCGGGATGATCTCGTACCGTTACTATGAAACATTCAACCAGACACAAGCTGAAAAGACCAACGACAAACTGGATGAATATCGTGCGGCTACCTATCAGCGTTACCAGGGACAAAAACTGGTAAACCGTTTCAATGCATTTTCTTATTGGACGCTTTCTAAAATTATGGACAGCCATAATGTAGGGAGAAGCCGTGCCGGTATAAAAGAAGCTTTGCATACTATAAAAGCCAAGACACTGGTCGTAGCCATCGATACAGATTTTCTTTTCCCGGTAGGCGAGCAGAAATTTCTTGCGGAAAATATACCACAGGCGCAATACGCTGAACTTACGTCACTGTATGGGCACGATGGATTTTTAGTAGAGTTCGAGCAATTGGACACGATCATAAAACAGTTTTATCAACAGAGAAAATTTAGCACGGTATTATCATGAGAAGAAAATTGAAGTTAGGTCTCTTTGGATTCGGATGTGTGGGTCAGGGTCTGTATCACGTTTTGCATGAAACACATGGTGGTGTTCAGGCAGAGATCAAAAAAGTTTGTGTAAAGAGTAAAAACAAAACACGTCCGGTAAAGGATGATTTCTTTACGTTCGATAAAGAAGAAATTCTGAATGACGCAGAGATCGATGTAGTAGTTGAGCTGATCGATGATGCAAACGCTGCTTACGAAATTGTAAAAACCGCACTGGAACGCGGAAAGGCTGTAGTAACGGCCAATAAAAAAATGCTGGCCGAACATCTTGAGGAAATATATAATCTCCAACAGAAATACGGCAAGCCTGTTTTGTATGAAGGTGCTGTTTGCGGAAGTATACCCATTCTCCGTAACCTGGAAGAATATTACGACAATGATTTATTAAACAGCATTGAAGGTATATTTAACGGCTCGACCAACTATATATTAACAAAGGTTTTCGATGAGAAGAAGACCTATGCCGATGCCCTGAAGAAAGCGCAGGAGCTTGGCTTTGCCGAAAGCGACCCCAGCCTCGATGTAAAAGGATATGACCCAAAGTATAAACTGGTAATCGCGATAGCGCATACATTCGGTTTATTCACAAAACCGGAAGATGTAATTAATATAGGCATCGATAAAATCTCTGACCTTGATCTGAAATTTGCCCGCGACAATAATTATACTATAAAACTGATTGCACGTTCTTTCCGCCTTGATAATAAGGTATACGGTTTTGTAGCACCTCAATTCATTGAAGCACACAATCCACTGGCATCCGTACGCAACGAATACAATGCCGTACAAGTGCAGGGAGCGTTTGCTGAAAAGCAACTCTTTATTGGTAAAGGTGCAGGAAGTTACCCAACCGGATCAGCTGTACTCTCCGATCTTTCTGCTCTATCGTACGACTATACGTATGAATATAAAAAACTGCATCAGGCCGATCGCTTCGAATTCTCCAACGAGCTAATTGTTGAAGCCTATATCAGCTTTGATGAAAGTACAAAGGTCTCCATCAACGACTTCGAACAATTTCAATCTGGCTATGCTGCCAATGGCAAGCAGTACATGGTGGGCCAGGTAAAATTATCAAAACTCAAACAATGGTCGCAGACACCCGGTATTGGTATTATTCTGGCGCCCAACAGTCAATTCATTCCTGTTAAAACATCTACGCGGCAGGAAGCATTGTTGGCATAACATATATATTACGGGGTTTCTAATGGAGGAACCCGAAAAAAAACATTGCAAAAATAGACCGTATATCAACGGTCTATTTTGCTTTAACAGGGCTTTTTGTTAACTATGTTAATACCAATCAAAAGCCCCTAAACCTGAAAAGAGTAGCTGCTATATTCTTTCTGCTTGTTTTCCTGTTTAACACAGGGGGCTACTATCTTGTATTCTGGTGCATTAAACAACAAGCAAAAGAAGATTTTCTCGCCCGTTTACATGCCTCCGATTATAGTCAGCACGAGTCAATTATACTTGCCATTCCATTCTCTCTTCCTTATCCAGTGAGCGATGGCAGTTACCAACCTGTGCATGGAGATTTTGAATATGGGGGTGATTACTATAAGCTCGTAAAACAAAAACTGGAAAACGATACGTTGTTTGTGGTTTGCATAAAAGATAAAGAAGCCAGGCTTATTGAAGAATCGCTTTCTGATTACTCCAAGCTAGCTAATAATTTACCGGTAGGTTCAAAGCAGGCTTTCAGTTTTCTGGCCAAGATCTTTAAAGATTATCAATCGAACGAGAAGCTTTCTGTATCACCGCTTCATGCCTTCACCTCGCAACAATACTTTGCGGTAACAACAGCTCCTGTTCAGGAAAGCGATCGCTCCATCGACTCACCGCCTCCTGAACTTTACAGCTAATCCCCACGCTCTTTTGTTACCATGATATAGTTTAACAACTATATGTTGTTACTACGCTATACTTTATCTTATTATCATTATTAAATCTGAATACAACCCGATTTGCTTTGCGGACTGGAGTTGATTATTCGTATACTCTAAATATACTTTATGAAAAAGAATCTTTACTTACTGTTTATAGTTATATGCGCTTTTATATCTATGAATACTACCGTCTTTGCGCAGGGATGCGTTGCCGTACGAAACATGTCTTCCTGTTCGCTGGTATTCGATAGTACAAGCCGTGGTGGCTGGCAATTCTCTATGAACTATCGCTACTTTAAGTCATTCCGGCACTTCACAGGCAAGGAAGAAGACAAGGAACGAATTGAAGAGAACACGAACGTTATCAACCACGATAACTCCATTATTCTGGGTGCCAACTATACCATCAACAGCCGGTGGTCAGTATCCATTGGCGTACCGATGGTATATATCGATCGTTCTTCACGCCCGCGTGATGCGAATGGACAACGTGTACCAGAACGCCACTATGTAACATCAAAAGGTCTCGGTGATATTCGCCTGATGGGTTATTATTCTGTTATTCCTGCCAGCCACAAAGGAAATCTTATGGTGGGCTTAGGTGTGAAGCTGCCTACCGGTAACTATAACTTTCAGGATGATGCGTATGTAAATGGAACGTTTGTAAGAAGAGCGGTGGATCAATCCATTCAACCGGGTGATGGTGGCCTGGGTGTAATCCTTGAAGTAGATCTCCTCCGCCAGGTTCAACGCAATGTGTTCGTTTATACCAACGGATCATACTTGTTCAACCCTCGTAATACCAACGGCACGTTGACAAATCGAAGCAATCCCTACGAAGCGGTAATGTCAGTGCCTGATCAATTGTTCCTCCGCGCAGGTGCACGCTACGTAATTAAAAAATTCCAGATAGGTGTGGGAGGTCGTGTAGAAGGTATACCCGTTCATGACCTGATCGGCAAGAATGATGGCTTCCGAAGACCCGGCTATATTATTTCGGCAGAACCTTCTGCCATGGTAACATTCGGCAAGCACATTATCGGTATAAACTTCCCGATAGCGCTGGTGCGTAACCGTACCAAGAGCGTGGCAGACCAGCGTCTGCAGGATCAGAACAATGACGGTAAAGATGTACATGGCGATGCTGCCTTTGCAGACTGGCTGTTGTCTGTGTCGTATGCCATTCGCTTTGCGAAATAAGTATAACTCTATATGCTGAAAACAAAAAGGAGAGCCGAGGCTCTCCTTTTTGTTTTCATTTTTTCATTATCTATACTATATCAGTTAGCCTGCTCTGCATGTTCTACTCTCAAGCCCACAGCTAATATGCCCTGTAGGGTGTCTGTGCGCATATACTGCTCGAACTTCACTTTATATTTACCCGGTTTGGCGAATTGATAATTCTTGAGCAGTAATATCCGGTGATCATATATATCTCCCAGCCCACTGTTACCAAGAGGTTTTCCGGATTTGGCATCAAACAGAAATTCATTAATGAGGTTTTTCTGAATTTGATTGCCGATGGAATCCTGCAGATAGTAAGTCATAAACAAGCGCGACCATGGATAGGAAACGGCATTGCGCACATTGCCATATACATTATAGCGGATACCGGGATTCTGAATGGTAAATTCAAATTCCGGTTTATCATTCACCAGCCAATAGCCTTTTTCAAAGTCGGTATATTGTTCATATACCCGGTTATCATCGCATCCTGTTACAAGGATAGCCATGATCAAAACGATCCAGCTAAACCTCATGATTGATTTCCCGGCTTGGGTTTATTTTGATTGCCGCCTCCGCGGTTGTCACGATTCGGCCTGTTCTCACGCGGTCCCTGATTACCCTGGTTAGAGCGATTTTGGTTCTGACGATTCTCGCGCGGTCCCTGCACATCGCCTTGCCCCTGATTAGGGCGCTGCTGACGATGCTCGCGCTGGCCTTGCTGCTGCTCTCCCTGCCGAGGCTGTTTACCTTCGCGTGGTCCTTGTATATCTCCCTGACCACCGCGGTGCTGGTTCTGCTGGTTCTGCCGATTCTCGCGATTGCCCTGATTGCCACGATTGCTCTGGTTAGCCTGAGTATTGCCTTGCTGTGATTGACTATTGGGATTACCGCCTTTGCCCTTTTTCTTCTTGTTACGCGACTTGTTTTTGAATCGCTTATCCATCTGATCAAGGTCGCTGTTAAGCGGGCCTACCGTAATTTTCTCTTCTACCACATCAATCTCCAGCGTAGCAGGTCTTTTACCTTCCTGGTTCATGCGCAGAATGTGATTCACGCGCTCGATGTTCAACGGATACCAGGTGTTTTCTTCCTTGAATCCAAACCACATGATCTTGCGGAATATATCCGTCTTTTGCAGAATAGCTTCACCTTTTTCGGTAAGCAATGGAGCTTCTACCTTCGGTATATTTTCCAATGCTTCCATATATGTCTCCAGTTCATAGTTGAGGCAGCACTTCAATCGGCCGCATTGTCCGGAGAGTTTACTTGGATTTAATGAAAGGTTCTGGTAGCGTGCAGCGCTTGTAGCAACGTTCTTAAAATCGCTCAGCCAGGTCGAGCAGCACAACTCGCGTCCGCATACACCTATACCTCCCAGGCGACCTGCTTCCTGGCGCAGGCTTATCTGCCGCATCTCTACACGAATCTTAAATTCACCCGCGAGTAATTTTATAAGCTCACGAAAATCTACACGATCATCGGCAGAATAAAAAAAAGTAGCTTTGATATTGTCGGCCTGGTATTCAATATCCGAGAGCTTCATTTCGAGTTTAAGATCACGAATGATCTCACGCGTGCGGTATAGCGTTGGCATCTCACGCTTCTTCACCTCTTCAAATTTCTCGAGGTCTTTCTGATGTGCAATACGGTATATCTTTTTGATCTCACCATCATTGGCAATCTTCTTCTTTTGCATCTGCAGGCGAACAAGTTCACCCTGCAACGATACATACCCTATATGATGGCCATTGGGTACTTCCACCACCACCGGATCGCCCGTGGTGAGATTGAGCTTGTCTGTATTTCTGAAAAATTCCTTGCGACCGTTCTTGAAGCGAACTTCTACCACATTGAATCTGTCTTCCGTTGGCATATCCATATTCGACAGCCAATCGAATACATTCATTTTATTACAACCACCTGTTCCGCAGGCGCCGTTGTTATTGCAGCCGGCTGTTTTGCCGTTCTTGTCCTTTACGGATCCACATGCGCATCCCATGGTCTTAAACTTTATAGTTTAATAAATCCTGTCCTATATCCTTACGGAAATACAGGCCGTCCCATTCAATCTTTCCGGCTGTCTCGTATGCTTTCTCTCTGGCTTCGTTCAGTGAGTTTCCTTTGCCGGAAATAGCGAGCACACGTCCACCTTCTGTTACTACATGTTCCTGGTGTTGTTTGGTTCCTGCATGAAACACCAGCGCACGCGAATGATCAGGATGTAAACCACGTATTACTTTTCCCTTCTCATATTCTCCCGGATAGCCACCCGATACCAGTGCAATAGTAACAGCATGCTGCTCATCGATCTCAATGGTTTTACCTTTCAGCGTACCTTTTGCAGCAGCCACCAGCAGATCAAGAAAATCACTCTTGATGCGTGGCATTACGGCTTGCGTTTCCGGGTCGCCCATACGGGCATTGTATTCAATCACATACGGAGTTCCACCAACATTCATCAAACCTACAAAGATGAATCCCTTATAATCGATACCATCCTTCCGCAAACCTTCTATAGTCGGTTTTACCACTTCATCTTCCACGCGCTTCATAAAGGCACGGGTAGCAAATACAACGGGCGAAACAGCTCCCATTCCACCTGTATTGGGGCCGGTATCACCATCGCCAATGCGTTTGTAATCTTTTGCTTCAGGAAGAATAACATAATCCTTTCCATCGGTAAGCACAAAAACAGAAAGCTCAATGCCATTGAGAAATTCTTCGATTAACACCTTGGCACTGGCTTCACCAAATTTCTTGTTCACCAGCATTTCCTTGATGACTGCCTTTGCTTCTGCCTGACTCAGGCTGATGATAACACCTTTACCTGCTGCCAAACCGTCTGCTTTAAGCACAATAGGAGGCTTGCAGGTAGCGATATAGTCGAAAGCCTGTTCGAGATCTTGTGCCTGAAACGTGCGTGCCTTGGCCGTAGGAATGTTGTTGCGCACCATAAACTGCTTGGAGAAGTCTTTGCTGCCTTCGAGCTGCGCCCCGATTTTGCCGGGGCCTACCATCAATATACCGCTCAGTTTGGGATCAGCCTCAAAGAAATCGCGGATACCTTTTACGAGAGGAGCTTCTGGACCTACTACAACCAGATCAATCGCTTTATCCAGGCAAAACTGCCCGAGCTTTGCAAAATCATCTGCATGGATCGCTACATTCTCGGCCACCTGTGCTGTGCCTGGGTTACCGGGGGCTACATAAAGTTTATCGCACTGTGGACTTTGTTTTATTTTCCAGGCCAGGGCATGCTCCCGACCGCCATTACCAATTATAAGTATATTCATGAAATTCAAAATCTTGTTGAATCCCAAAGATAGTCCCGAAATCGTTTAAATAAAAAATAGCTGGAAGCTTCTGGCTACCAGCCATCGGAGGTATACTTTGGTTATGCAGTGATCCTTATTCGATATTCGAAATAATGCTGATGAGGGAAAGGGAAGTTGACAGCAATAAAAAAACGTGAACGGAGGCCCATTCACGTTTCTCTGATAACGATTAACCGATAACGGCTATCTCTAATTAGTTTGCATATTCTGACATGAACTTGATGCGCATCATCCGGATTTCTTCTTCAGAGTAATCTGCGATCGAATCATCATTGAGCGCTGCTTCGAGGTCATCCGTCTCTGCGTTCATAAAGTAGTCATGTATATCGTCTTGTTTGTGTTGATCGAGCACCTGGTCGATGTAGTAGTTCAGATTCAGCTTCGTTCCCGAATAACAGATGTTCTCGATTTCCGTCAGCATATCTTCAAACGACATGTTGATGGTTTCTGCGATCTCTTCGAGATCCACTTTGCGATCGATCTGCTGGATGATGAAGATCTTGGTCTTCGATTTATTAACCGATGCCTTTACAACTACTTCGCTGGCAGTCTCAATATCATTCTCGTCAACATAGTTTTGAATAACTTCCAGAAATTCTTTTCCGAACTTATTCACTTTACCCATGCCTACACCGTTTACCTGCGCGAGGTCGTCTTTGGTAGTAGGATAGGTTGTTGCCATCTCTTCGAGTGACGGATCCTGGAAGATCACATACGGAGGCAGGTTCTTCTCTTTCGCAATCTTCTTACGAAGGGTCTTCAGTATTTCGAAGAGCTTCACGTCATACGACTTTGTATTAACCGGTGTACGCTCTGCTGATTCCTCCTCTTCATCAACCTCGGTGGTGAAGTCGTGATCTCGCGCCAGCTCAATAGCATGAGGCTTCTTCAGGAAATCTTCACCCTTATGCGTGATCTTCAACGCCCCTATATTATCGATATCTTTTTCGAGATACTGGTAAATGAGTGTTTGACGGATTACAGATTTCCAATAGTCGGCATCTTCGTCTGCACCTTTGCCATATACTGACAGGTCGAAGTGACCGTAGCTTTTTACATATTCATCTTCTACACCACGAATAACATTTACCAGGTGATTCAAGCCAAAGCGTTCGTTGGTTTGCTTGGTTGCCTGCAGTACAAACTTCACAGCTTCGCTACCATCAAAACGTTCGCGTGGATGCACGCAGTTGTCGCACATACCACAGTTTTCCTGTTTATACTCTTCACCAAAGTAATGCAGCAGTTGTCTTCTGCGACATACCGGAGATTCGGCATAGTACTCCATCTCCTGCAAAAGTATACGCGCATTCTCACGCTCTTGTACCGGCTTGTCTTTGTTGAACTTTTCAAGTTTGTTCAAGTCGTTATGACTATAGAACATTAAGCAAAGTCCTTCGAGACCATCGCGACCCGCGCGACCGGTTTCCTGATAATATCCTTCGAGTGATTTGGGTACATCGTAGTGAATCACGAAACGAACATCCGGTTTATCTATACCCATACCGAATGCGATGGTTGCTACGATGATATCAACTTCTTCATTGAGGAAGTCGTCCTGGTTTTTCATACGCACATCCGGGTCGAGACCGGCATGATATGGCGCTGCCTTAAACCCATTTACGTTAAGTAACTGTGCTATTTCCTCAACCTTCTTGCGGCTAAGGCAATAGATCACACCCGATTTACCTTTGTGATCTTTCAGAAATTTGATGAGCTGCTTCTTCGTCTCTTTCTTTGGACGAACCTCATAGTATAAATTTTTGCGATTGAAGGAAGAGATGAAAACATCTGCTTCTTCCATTTGCAGGTTCTTCTGTATATCTATCTGTACCTTCGGGGTAGCGGTTGCTGTAAGTGCAATTACCGGCATATCACCGAGGTTCTGAATCATGGCTTTAATTCTTCTATACTCCGGACGAAAATCGTGTCCCCATTCTGATATACAGTGAGCTTCATCAATAGCAACAAAAGAGACATTTACTTTCTTAAGAAATTCTATAGTCTCTTCCTTGTTCAATGATTCCGGTGCAACGTAAAGAAGTTTTACGTTACCATTCATACAATCCTTCTTCAGCCTGGTAATTTCACTTTTACTAAGTGTTGAATTGAGGAAGCGTGCGTTTACTCCGTACGCGTTCATCTGATCAACCTGGTTCTTCATAAGAGCAATGAGTGGCGATATAACAATCGCTAATCCATCATTGATCATGGCAGGCAATTGATAGCACAAAGATTTACCCGCCCCTGTAGGCATTATGACAAATGTATTCCTTCCATCCAGCAAGTTGCGGATAATCGTCTCCTGATTTCCGCGAAACTGGCTATACCCAAATATCTGCTTGAGTCTTTCTTTTAGCGCATCTTTCTCTTCGACCAACATCATTTCGTCTTGATAAGTTATATCTTTGTCCGTAAACAAAGCTAATTTTGAAAAGGCATTGAATTTAGGAAAAAATATTAAAAAAATTGCACAGGATGTATTAATAAATGAATCCTTAGCAATTCAGAATCTCACCAATTTTATTGATGACGATTTCGAAGCCTGTGTTAAAGAAATTTATTCCGCGAAAGGCCGCGTTGTCATAACAGGCGTTGGCAAAAGTGCCATCATCGCCAATAAAATTGTTGCTACGTTAAACTCCACTGGTACACCTTCAATTTTCATGCATGCTGCCGATGCAATTCACGGCGATCTCGGCATGATTCAGAAAGAAGATATAGTGATCTGTATCTCTAAAAGTGGTAATACACCAGAGATCAAAGTTTTAGTTCCCCTACTCAAACGAAGAGGCTCAAAGCTTGTTGCTTTAGTTAGCAATACAAATTCATATTTAGCACAGCAAGCCGATTTCGTGTTAAATGCAACGATTGCAGAAGAAGCATGCCCGCATAACCTTGCACCCACTACAAGTACTACTGCACATCTGGCCATGGGTGATGCACTCGCTGTAAGCCTGCTTGAAATACGCGACTTTACCAGTCGCGATTTTGCAGAATATCATCCTGGCGGAGCATTAGGCAAGCAGCTATATCTGAAAGTATCAGATGTATTTACCAACAACGCTTTACCGCTCGTAAAACCAGAGGCTCCGTTAAAGGAGGTTATTTTGGAAATTTCATCAAAACGACTTGGTTGTACTGCTGTGGTAGATGCTGACAAAAAGCTATTGGGAATAATTACCGATGGTGACTTGAGACGTATGCTTGAAAAGAACACGAATCTGGCCGACATCCAGGCATCTGAGATTATGACCCGTTCTCCGAAAAGAATTGAAAAAGATGAATTTGCCGTGAAAGCCTTACATCAAATGCAGGAGAATAATATTACGCAACTTCCCGTAATGAGTGGTGATCATATTGTAGGGTTCATACACCTCCACGACTTGCTCAAAGAGGGAATTGTCTAAAAAATTAAAAAAAACTTTCATAAAATTCTGCTACTACCGTCTTTTGTAAAACGTCTTACTACTAAAACTAAATGAACAAAAACTTATATGTTGTGCTTATGGCCGGTGGCGTAGGCGTGCGCTTTTGGCCCTATAGCCGCAATTCTAAACCCAAGCAATTTCTTGATGTGCTGGGCACTGGTAAAACCCTTCTTCAGTCTACGTTTGAACGCTTCCTGCCTATATGCCCGGCGGAAAATATATATGTAGTTACCCATGAGGAGCATGCTTCACTCGTTAGGCAGCAACTTCCTCAGATCATGGAAGATCAGGTGCTGACAGAACCTATGCGCAAAAATACGGCGTGTTGTATAGCGTACGCGAGTTATAAAATTGAGCAACGCGATTCCAATGCAGTAATTGTAGTTACCCCCTCCGATCATCTGATACTAAAAGAGGCGGAATTCCTCGATGTGATCAAGAAAGCTGCTGACCAGGCTAAGAGCCAGGATAAACTCATAACACTGGGCATTACTCCTACACGGCCTGAAACAGGTTATGGCTATATACAGTATCATACTGAAAAAGTTTTTGCCAAAAAGGTGAAGACGTTTACTGAAAAACCGGAGTTATCGCTGGCCAAGAAATTTTTAGAGAGCGGTGATTTTGTGTGGAACTCCGGAATTTTCATCTGGGGCGTAAGAGCCATTATCAATGCTTTTCATGAACATTTGCCAGAGACAGCAGAAGTGTTTGATGATATCGTTAAACCGAAACTCGGCTCAGCAGAAGAAAAGGAATCCATTCTCTCGGCTTACTCGCAAAGCAAGAGTATATCTATCGATTACGGCATTATGGAGAAGGCGGGTAATGTATATGTATGCCTTGGTAATTTTACATGGAGTGACTTGGGATCGTGGGGATCAATCCACGAGATTTCCGATAAGGACGACAACAACAATGTATTGGCTGCTAACGCACTGACTTACGAAACACGCAACAGTATTATTAAAGGCTCTCCTGATAAACTGATTGTTGTGCAGGGATTGAACGGCTATCTGGTAGGTGAGTTTGGCAACGTATTGATTGTTTGTGAGAAAGATAAAGAGGAGCAATTCCGCAAGTTCGTGAACGATGTGAAGACACGTCCAAATGCAAATGAGTTTATTTAATAGCTCTCCCACAGATTACACAGAACTACACAGAATACTTAAGAATATATTTTCTGTGTTTTTCCGTGAGTTCTGTGGGATTTGCTTTTACGTAAGCAGTTCAAGCAATCGTAATTGATTTGCAGCTCTTACTAAGTTCTGCCCGGGATACGTTGTTTGATAGTATATATCTCCGTTCAGGAAATCGGTCAACATACGAAGGCCCATAATATAGGTCATCATCTGCCCGGAAAATTCTATTGACATTTTCTCTTCTTCCGTAAGTATATTGTTCATTTCGGAGAGATATCCTTTTACCACGGCATCGTATATATTTTGCCGCAGGCGGATTTGTGACGGGTCTTTTACTTCTTCATCCACCGGACTAACAAACGTGCGAATCATATCGCCGAGGTCGTAGATAAAATATCCGGGCATTAACGTATCAAGGTCTATCACGCAAACATCTTTTCGTGTAGTGGCATCAAACAGTATATTATTGATCTTGGTATCGTTATGCATAATCCTCAATTTAAGCGCGCCACCTGCTACTTGCGCGCGGTAATGATCAACCAGGTATATATAGCGTTGAGCGATAGCAATGGCTGCAGCCGCCTTCTCTTTGCGCTCTGCAGAAGTTTTCAGCAAAGCTTCTTCAAATTGCTCAAGTCGCCAGGTAAGATCATGAAAGCGTTCGATGGTAGCATGGAACAACGAAGTATCAGCGCCTGCTAACTTTTTCGTAAGACGAGCAAATCCACTGGCGGCATTAAATGCTTCCTGTTCCGTTTCCACTTTATTAACGGTTATTGTATTGTTTATATAGGGGAACAATCGCCAGGGGAATCCCTCATCATCATACATCATCTCCTGGCCTGCGCGTGTTCGTACTGGAGAAAGAAACAAATAATCTGGATGATGCTGTGCCAGATAGCTTGCAGCCGTGCGAATATTGCCTGCTACTACGTCAGGTTGTTTGAATACCTGCTTGTTCAGCCGCTGCAGTACATAGGAGATGCCGTTCGTTAATTTATAGGTATGATTAATATAGCCTGCGCTGATGCGATCAATGCTAAAGTCGCCAGCGGCAAGACCAAATGCCTGTAAAATATTTCTCAACTCCATGTAGCAAAATACAAATGAAATGATGCTATAAAAAAACAGGCACATGTAAATCTACATGTGCCTGCTGATGGTCTAAAACAGAATGCTACCAGAGTTTCTCGGGGTAATCGCCTTGCCTGATCAATGCCTTGATCTTAGACGATACTTCTTCTTTGTCTTCTTTATAGGTAACGCCAAACCAGATGTTTCCGCCACCGAGCACTTTTACTTTGCCGATGCCGCGGTGAATGAGCTCGTTTACAATTAGCGGTATATAAAACTCAGACTTCAGGTTTGAATGATATTCTTTTAAGAAGTCGTCAAACATCGATGCTGCCAGTTTGAACACTTCAGGATGAAAGCCCCAGAAGTTCATAGAAGTAGGTGCGTTCGGGTCGAGTATTCGATCGCCTTCTTTCTCTCTCGAAATGATCTTGCCATTTTCCTGCACAATGGTAGTGCGCTCGACAACCGATTGGAGATAACCGTCTTTATCCGCTTCGCCAACACCACGCGAAACGCTGCCATGCTCCGATAACACTTTGCTAAGCGTGAAGCCCACCATAGCATGAGCACCGGTAGTATCGCTCTTAAAATAGTTTGCTACCGATGCAAACGCATCCTTACCATAAAAGTCATCGGCATTAATGGCAATAAAAGGTTCATTAATAACATCTTTCGCGCATAACAGGGCATGGCCTGTGCCCCATGGTTTTGTGCGTTCTGCATTTTTATACTGAGGCGGGATCAACTTATCTATCGACTGTACTACAAATTCTACTTCTACTTTCCCCTGAAGCTTGGGTAAAAATTTTTCTTTTACGGTTTCGAGTATCTCATCGCGCACGATAAAGACAACTTTTGTAAAACCTGCGCGAACAGCATCAAAAAGGGAATAATCCATAATAGTTTCGCCATTCGGGCCGAATCCATCGATCTGTTTAATGCCACCATAGCGGCTCCCGATACCAGCTGCCATAACGAGTAGAGCCACTTTTTTTTGTGTGCGATTTGGTGTGTCCATTGTGTTTTAGTTTATTTCAGAAATATTAGAGCTTGGTGTTTCCGCAAACACTCGCATTTGAAGCGGTTTATTAGGTTTTATCGGAAGTTCATAGGATCTTCCGGAAATGGCTTGAAAGGGGCTTTCAAAAAACACCACGATTGTTAAAAAATTATAAGGCGCAAAAATAAAAGTTTTAAGAAGAAAGCGGTGTGTATAAGGCACACACAATCATAGTAACCACCTAAACCTTAACCTGAATCGTATCATGACAACGAACCAAAAGAATGAATACCTCGTGCCGATGATTATCATCGGGGTGCTGTTTTTTATTTTCGGATTTGTGACGTGGCTAAACGGGCCCCTCATCACTTTTGTAAAGCTTGCATTCTCCCTCAACACCGATTCAGAAGCTTTCCTGGTAACAACTGCTTTTTATCTCGCATATTTTTTCCTTGCCATACCTTCTTCATGGATTCTTGAAAAGACGGGGATGAAAAAAGGTATGGCCTTCGGCCTGGTAGTAATGGCCATCGGTACGTTCGTATTTGGAACGTATGCTACGCAACGCAATTATACAGTATCGCTCATTGGACTATTTACTATAGGCTCTGGATTATCGTTATTACAAACAGCTTCCAATCCTTATATCAGCATACTGGGGCCCATCGAAAGTGCAGCACAGCGTATCAGTATAATGGGTATCTGTAATAAGATTGCTGGTATATCGAGTCCTATTATCCTTGGAACCTTTGTACTGACCGGCATCGGTAAACTGGAAGAAGAGATAAAGGGCGCTTCAACACCCGAGATCAAGAATACCTTACTAAATGAGTTTGCTGCCAAAATATATACGCCTTACATGATTATGGCAGTTGTATTGGTGTTACTCGGTGTGTGGATTTTAAAATCAGCATTACCCGAAATAAAAGCAAGTGAGGTTAACGTTACTCCTTCCGACAGCAAGCTATCAAAAAGCAAGACCAGCATTCTTCAGTTCCCCCATTTGTTACTTGGTGCCTTTTGCATTTTTGTATATGTAGGCGTTGAGGTAATGGCAGGAGACGCCATCGGTACTTATGGAAAAGGATTTAACATTCCTTCTGACGAAACAAAGTACTTTACTTCGTTTACCTTGATCACTATGCTGATTGGCTATATCATTGGGTTGATTACAATTCCTAAATATATGTCGCAGCAAACTGCGCTAAAAATTTCAGCATGGCTTGGAGTAATTTTTACTGCGGGTGCTGTGTTTACCAGTGGGTATGTATCGGTTGGATTTGTGGGAGCCCTAGGTCTTGCTAATGCATTGATGTGGCCTGCTATTTGGCCATTGGCGATTGACGGCCTGGGTAAATTCACAGAGCGCGGCTCTGCGCTCTTGGTAATGGGTATAGCAGGTGGCGCTATTATCCCCAAAATATTTGCAAGCCTGAAAGATCATTACAACTTTCAATGGGTATTCTTTCTGCTCATGTTACCATGCTATTTTTATATACTCTTCTATTCAATGAAGGGCTATTTGGTGGGTAAGAGCAAATGACATAAACAAAAGAAGCGATCTTACGAGATCGCTTCTTTCAAAAAGTCATTCAGAGGCTTTGCCGATTTAAATGTATCTACTACCTGCTTCATAAATTTCTTGTCCGTTACCTCGCTGTCGCTAAAGCTGTGCTCTACAATAAAGCTCTTTAGCTTCAGCCAGTCGGCATGCGGATGATCGGGCGAATAACCTTTCGGCGCTTTCTTCAATGCATCTTCATCCCAAAATTTTGAAAAGTTACTTTTGAATTTCTTTTCATTAAAGATCTTTTGCAGACGATCACCATTATAGTCAATCTCCTGTCGCACGCTGGCCAGTAGCTCTGGTTTTGGTTGAAACAAGCCTATAGCAACAAAGCTGCTGCCACCAGGCTGCACCTGAAAATAGTAACCTGGTATACCAAGCCCTTTACCTTCGGAAGATATAGCGGCACCAAAATTATTCTTATAGGGTCGCTTGTCTTTGCTAAACCGCACATCGCGGTATATTCTGAACACCAGCTTCTTTGGATCGAGTCCTCCCAGCGATTCATCAAACTTTATCATCTCCTGCAGCAGCTCAGCTACTACAACATCAAACGCATCTTTCGCTTCGAGATAGCGGTCTTTGTTCTTGTCGAACCACTCACGGTTATTGTTCTTCGCCAGGTCTTTAAGAAATTTCAGAATGAGTGCGAAATCCATATTTTGATAAACTTAAAATGAATCGATTTATACCATCGCTAATTAAAAACTTCCACCACCGTTTCAAGCCCTATACCACGCGAAGCTTTCACCAGTATAGCTGCTTGGGTGATTTCATCTTTTCTCAGTTGTTCCATCAACGCTTCTTTCGTGGTAAAATGCTTCGCAAAAGGAATTTCTTCCAACGCTGTTTTTATGAGATTACCACAAAGATATACTTCTTTCAAACCTTTCTCTTTGATCAGCTTGCCGAGCGCGCGATGTTCTTTCTCCGCTTCTTCCTCCAGCTCAAACATATCTCCCAATATCACTACCTTTCGGGCAGCCTTCATTGCAGCCATATTCTCAATAGCCGCCTGCATGGAACTTGGATTTGCATTATAAGCGTCCAGTATAATGATGTTCGTTGCTTTGCTCACCATCTGAGAACGCATGTTGGCCGGTATATAGCTGGCAACCGCTTCATTTGCCTTTGCAGCCTCCACGCCAAAGTATTTACCAATGCATAGGGCAGCTGCTATATTTTCAAAGTTGTACGTACCAATGAGGTGTGTGGTTACTTCCTCGCTATTTTCTGCTTTCAATTTCACACAGGGATCTGCACCAATCAACTCACAGTGATAGTAATCATGAATAGCAGGATATAGTATAGGGTTTTCAAACCGCTTGGCCATGTTTGCCAAAATGGGGTTTTGCGAGTTGATAAACACCGTTCCTTTCGTAGTAATCAGATGCTGATAAAGCTCCGATTTGGCACGAATAATATTATCGTATCCACCAAAGGTGCCGATGTGCGCTTTGCCGATGTTGGTAATAAAGCCGTGCGTAGGATTGGCGATGGAGCACAGCAATGCAATCTCACCCACATGGTTTGCTCCCATCTCTACAACGGCTGCCTCATACGTAGAGTCAATCGCGAGCAACGTAAGGGGAACGCCAATATGATTATTGAGATTACCTTTGGTTGCATAGGTCTTGAATTTCCGGCTCAGCACAGCATTCACCAGTTCTTTACTGGTCGTCTTTCCGTTCGAACCTGTCAGGCCCACCACCGGAATTTTCAGTTGATCGCGATGATGTCGCGCCAATGCCTGCAACGTCTCCAATACGTTCTCTACAAGTATGCAGCGCTCGTCTGTTTTGAAGGATGCATCGTCTATTACAGCATAGCTTGCACCTTTCTCTAATGCTTGCACGGCAAACTCGTTGGCGTTGAAACGATCGCCTCGCAAGGCGAAGAAAACAGACCCGGGTGTGATCTGCCGCGTATCGGTAGACACTTTACCGGATTGTAAATATTTGGAATATAGGTCGGCAATATTCGTCATAATCAACTTCGCTTAATTCGTCCCTTCATCACAATACGCATAGCGATTGTGTGAAGGAAAAAGTATCTTGGTGGCAAGATAACAGCCTGTCAGGCCTCTACGTTATAGTGACAAGAAAAATTATTTTGATGAGAGCATTTTTTTTCTGCCTTCTTCTCCTCCTGTCCTTGAGCCTTCAGGCACAGTTCACCTATACGCTCGATCAAAGCATTCCGGTAGAGGGGAAACAGGCAACACTTAGTATGCCCTGGGTTGGCGGAATTAATGCGGCTCAGTACAATACTATGGACCTTGATAACGATGGTGTAGAGGATCTTGTGTTGTTCGAACGCATGGCTGGCAAACTGTTCACATTCCTTAACAAGAACAATCAATATCAATATGCTCCGGAATACGAATCGTTTTTTCCAAGTGATGTTACCAACTGGCTATTGCTGCGCGACTTCAACTGCGATGGGAAGAAAGATGTATTTACCGGAAACGTTCTGGGCATAAAAGTATATACCAACGTTACTCAGCCGGGCCAGACATTAACGTGGAAACAATATATATTCTACGACAGCGGTGGCAAAAGTGAAGTGCTGCTCACCAAAGGATACTCTACAACCAAAATCAACCTGCAGTTGCAATTCGATGACCTGCCCAATATAGCAGATGTAGATGGTGATGGTGACCTTGATATTTTCAACGTGCGGTTTGCCAACAATGGCACCATCGAGTTTCATCAGAACTATGGCATGGAACGTTATAGTCGCTGCGACTCACTTGACTTTGAAAGGATCACCAACACGTGGGGGAATTTTACAGAATGTTCCTGCGGTGTATATGCCTACAATGGAACAGCATGCAGAACTACCAACGGCAAGGTTGAGCATGCAGGCGGAAAAAGTTTGCTGATGCTGGATGTAACACATGACGGCCAGCTCGATATACTTCTATCCGAAGCAACCTGCTCTCAATTATTTATGCTACCGAACCAGGGCACTTTGTTGAGTCCGGTGATCGAATCAGAAGTGAACTTCCCATCCTCCAATGCTGCCAACTTTTTATACCCTGCCGCATACTATGAAGATGTAGACTTCGATGGATTAAAGGATCTGATCTCTACGCCGAATATATTTACCAAAACGATATTAAGTACCAATCTGTCCAACTCCAACTGGTATTATAAGAACACCGGCACGAATGCAGAGCCTACGTTTTCATTCGTTCAAAGTAATTTCCTGCAAGATCAGATGATTGATGTTGGCGATGATGCTGTGCCCGCTTTCGCAGATTTTGATGTAGATGGAGATTTCGATCTCTTCATCAGCCAGAATACATCAGCAAACATTGCAGCCACTGTACAGGTTTATGAAAATATAGGAAGCAGCACATCTCCTCACTTCAAGCTGATAGAAGATAATTACCTGGGGCTCGCATCAGAATTTCTCTATAACATGAAAATACAGTTTGCTGATTTCAACAGCGATGGCAAGCCGGATCTGGTATTTACGGCTACCAGTCTGCAAGACGGCTACACCCGACTATACTACATTCCCAATCAATCGTCTTCCGGTTTAAAATTCTCTGCACTCGATCTGCAGGTTGTTAATGTTGACCCTACTACAATATCCGAACTGGCCTATACTGAAAACATAACTGTGCTCGATGTAGACCTTGACGGGAAAATGGACCTGTTGCAGGGCAAAAGCAATGGAGCACTTTATTATTGGAAAAATTCCGGCAGCGGCAATTCACCCAACTTCTCCTTACAGACCGATGCATACTTAACGATAGGATCGAGCGTGCTGCGTCAAAACCTGGCTTGTGCGGTTGGTGATCTGGATAGCGATGGTGCGAGCGATTTGGTGATTGGCGACCAGACCGGAGAAATTCGCATAGTGAGTAATTTCCGCCAGGCCAGCAATGCCGACAATGCTGTGGGTAATCTTGTATGGAACACACTCTCTGAAACCTATGAAGCAAAAAACCTGGGAGGCAGAATCTGGCCTGCGGTCGTAAATATTTTTGGAACAACGCGCCCTGCGATTATTGCAGGCAATGTAACGGGCGGGCTGGTGGTGCTGCGCCATGATAATACAAATGAGTTGTCGGGCCCACCTGTCATTGGTATATATCCTAATCCAGTAGTGGTGGGCAATACTATCAATGTATCTTCTGACCGATCTGTTTATTTGCAGATATTTTCGAGCACCGGGCAAATCATTCGCGATAATATTGTGATCCGGCCCAATGAAGTAAACATCGTAGATGAAGTGACACAACTGGCCCGCGGCCTGTACATTCTGCGCTTTGTGTGGAACAATCAATCGGTGTCTAAAAAAATTGTAGTTTATTAATTCGGCTATTCCTCCATCTTTGCACGATTTTAATTCGTGAGCACATGAAGTATGCTTTTCTCTTCGACATGGATGGTGTGATTGTCGACAGTAATCCGTATCATAAAATTGCCCTGATTCAATTCTGTAAAGAACACGGCTATAACCTGAGTGAGCAGGAGCTGCGTGAAAAAATATACGGTCGCACCAACCGCGATTGGATCATGAATATTTTCGGAAATATTGGCGATGAAAAGATTCGTCTTTATACAGAAGAGAAAGAGGCACTGTATCGCAAGCTGTACGACAAGGACATTAAACTGGTAAATGGGTTAATGGAATTTCTCGAGAAGGCAGAGAAGGCAGGCATTCCGCGGGCGGTTGCAACGTCTGCGCCACGCGCCAATGTAGATTTCTCGCTTTCCAAAACGAACACCGAACGTTTCTTCCCCACCATTCTTGACGATTCGTTTGTGAGCAAGGGCAAACCCGATCCGGAAATTTACCTGAAGTCGGCAGCAGCCGTGGGATACAAACCGGAAAACTGCATTGTGTTTGAAGATTCTCTTTCAGGAGTAGCAGCCGGCAAAGCTGCTGGTTGTAAAGTTGTGGGCATCACCACTACACATACTCCGGAAGAGTTGAGTCAAACAGACTTTATTATAGAGGATTTTCAGAATCTGGACCCGGAAACACTGATTTCCAGGCTTTTTTAGGAAAAGACTTGGGATTATTTGAATTAGCCTTTGGATTATTGAGTCGGTTTTACCGATATTTGCAATCCCTTTTTGGAAGGGCCTAAAATTGAGTGAATTATGGCACGAGTTTGTCAAATAACTGGAAAGAGACCTCAGATCGGTAACAACGTATCGCACGCTAACAACAAGACAAAGCGTAGATTTTTGCCGAACCTTCAGAAGAAACGCTTCTACATTCCTGAGGAAGATAAGTGGATCACCTTGAAGCTTTCTACTAAGGCTATCAAGACCATCAATAAGAATGGTATCACTGCTGTATTGAAAGAAGCCAGAGCTAACGGAAATCTGGTACTGTAATACTTCACGTAAATCGTTAATGGTTATAGGTTATCCGAACCAGAAAACGATCAACAATAACGTTTAACGACTAACGTAAAAGACAATGGCAAAGAAAGGCAACAGGATTCAGGTGATCTTAGAGTGCACAGAGCATAAAACCAGCGGCCAGCCAGGAATGAGCCGTTATATCACCACCAAGAATCGCAAAAACACAACTGAGAGATTGGAGCTGAAGAAGTACAATCCTATCCTGAAAAAAGTTACTGTTCACAAAGAAATTAAATAACCATGGCAAAGAAAGTAGTTGCGACCCTGAAAAAAGGTGACGGAAAGAGCTTTGCAAAAGTGATCCGTGCCGTGAAGTCTGAAAAGACAGGTGCTTATACCTTCAAAGAAGAGATCGTTCCAGCTGACTTGGTGAAAGAAACACTCGCTAAGAAATAAGCCAGTTGGTATAAAAATTTGAAAAGTCCCCACAAGGGACTTTTTTTGTTACAGCGCTATCCCTTCGCAGGAATGCGACACTAAAATTTTCCTTTTATGGCATTGTTCGGACTTTTCTCTAAAGACAAAAAAGAATCACTCGATAAAGGATTGGAAAAATCCAAAGAGAGTTTCTTTGGCAAACTAGGCAAAGCGCTGGTCGGGAAATCGACCGTGGATGATGATGTACTCGACAGCCTTGAAGAGATTCTGGTGTCATCTGATGTGGGGGTAGAAACAACGCTTAAAATCATTGAACGCATACAACAACGGGTGGCCCGCGATAAATACCTGGGCACTTCGGAACTCGACCGGATTTTAAAAGAAGAAGTGGCTTCCCTGCTGTCGGAAACCAATGCACAGGAAGTTGAAGAATTTGATGTGCCTGCAGGCAAAAAGCCATACGTGATCATGGTCGTAGGCGTTAACGGAGTTGGCAAGACTACAACTATAGGTAAGCTCTCATCTCAGTATAAAAAGAAAGGCAAAAATGTAGTATTAGGCGCGGCCGATACATTTCGTGCAGCAGCGGTGGATCAACTCAAGCTGTGGGGCGAACGTGTAGGTGTACCGGTAATTGCGCGCGGCATGAATACCGATCCTTCGGCCGTGGCATTTGATGCTGTAAAAGCCGGTGCCGAGCAAAACGCCGATGTCATCATCATCGATACAGCAGGTCGCCTTCATACTAAAATAAACCTGATGGCAGAACTCACCAAGATCAAGCGTGTGATGCAAAAAGTTATACCCGATGCACCGCATGAAGTTCTGTTAGTACTCGATGGCAGCACAGGTCAAAATGCTGTAATACAAGCCAGGGAATTTACCAAGGCTACCGAGGTTACTGCGCTCGCCATAACCAAACTTGATGGCACGGCAAAAGGTGGTGTGGTAATTGGCATCTCCAATGAATTTAAGATACCGGTAAAATATATAGGTGTTGGCGAAAAGGTAAACGACCTGCAGGTATTCGACCGTATGGAGTTTGTAGACTCGCTCTTTAAGAAAAACCAATAAGGCTGCAGGCTGCAAGCCTCTGGCTACTGGAAAATTCATCAAACAAAGCTTTCAGACTTCCGGACTTGCATTTACTTCTTAACCGGAGTAGGTATTCGGAAGAACAGCTGATAATTGAATCCCCACGTAGATTGTTTATCGGTGCTGCCGTAGCCCGGCACATCGCTTGGCATCATGATGCCGGTTTCATTGGTGCTTAATCCAAATTTGAATCGGGCTGTATATCCCATCCAGATAAACTTCCACATTTTTACTTTCAAACCCGTAACGAGCTCGAACCAGCTGCCATTGATATTGTTATTGGATAGCTGCGTATCAAGCGAACCCCACGTAGGATCCTGTACATTTTCTATTTTCAAGTGTTCGGAAAATGTTGCCCGGCCGTAACGCAAACCGAAGAAGAACATATTCTTTTCGGGGTCTTTCGTAAGAAAATTAACATCTGCTCCCACACGAAAATATCTCCCGTTATTATCATACAATGCTTTGTCGCCAGTATATGTTCTGGCCCAATAGCCATAATCTACGGCGAGATAGTAACGGTCGAAATCAACATCGGCATTTACCTCCCAGCCATCAAACGTTTTGCTATAAAAGGTTCTCGCTATAGAGAGTGCATCCACACCGAATCGTATACCTGTAGGTATATAACTTTTTTTAGCCAGTGAGTCCACCTTCGTAGTATCGCTTTGTGCGAAAACCACGGTGCTACTGAACAGTAGAATAAATAGTATGTTAATTAACCTCGACTGCAATGTTTGTGACGGGTGGAAATTTAACATCATTGGTTTCCAGAACGATTACATTATCATGTGCCACCAATTCTGCAAGATCGGAATATATAGTTTGTGGGCCGCATCCTTTAAACAGTGTATTGGTAGTGAGTGTATATTGAACCGATACTGTATCAATTTGCGATCGATCGGTATATTCTATATAAAATTCTGTACTGGTTACTGCAGCATTAGGGTTAAGCGGAAGTTTTACAACGCTGGTCGTATCGCCGGCATAATACTCATCGCTTGAGTAGTTGTTGGTAATTCTTTTTATGTGCACCTGCACAGCAGTGGTAGTATTCACTTTACGGAACACGATCTGTGTTAGGTTGGTAATCGGGCATCGCATGATCTTCACGTTTGTTACCGGAGGATCGCCCAACACATTGAGTGTATCGCCATTGCTCTTCAATGCTACAGCCACCGTGTCAAAATCCTGAGCAGTGGGTGTTTCCGGATTTACAACCCTGAGGTTGGTTACAAACTCTTGTAATCCACATTGCTTATAGCGTGTTTTCCAGATCGTATCGTAGTTAACCGTAAGCTTCTTGATCTTATTTCCGTTGGTAAAATTGTCTGTAAAATTAAACGTATAGGTCGATGTTTCTTTCGTAAGATCTACCGGAAGATATAGCGTTGATCGCGTGTTGTTGCCGTAGATCTGCTCTCCACTAAAATCGGCAGTTATACTGCTAAACGTAGCGGGCAATGTTGTTGCCGATTGCGTGCTGGTACCGGATATATAGAGTTGCTGCAAAGTGAGTCCTACATACTTCACCTTCGGGCAGCGGTATACTTCAATATTGATCGCACCACTTTTGGTAGGCGCATTACTTACCAGGCGAATTGAATCAAACGAATAATGCATTACGTCAAGGCCCGACAAAATATACCGCGAACCACAGTCTTCAGATACAAACTGGACCTTGGTAGTATATTTCAGATCAAGGGTATCTTTGCTGCCATCACTCCTGGCAAAAAATATATTGGTAGAAGTGGTCGTATAATTCAGAGGCAGTAAAATAGCCGTGGTAGTATCGGCTGTGGTAGCGTTCGTGCCCGAAAAAGAGATCAGCGTTGCCTTGAGTGTGTCGGCAACCGTGGAGCCCATTACATGAAAAGAAATTCCCAACAAATCGTTGTTTAGCTGGTAGCAGTCCGGTTCATCGAGGCACGACACGGCCAGCACGAGACAAAAGATAAACCAGCTTGTTTTTTTCATAGAATTTGCGGCCGTAAAGATACTTTAACGCCCCAATGCCCAAATTCTGTGCCCATTTATTTTTAGTATTTTTGCATTTGAAATGGAGCGCTTCCGGTCATAAAACATCAAAATTCAATCAGAAATAAGCTTTCTCCCGCCGGCCTATCGGTTGTCGGAATCAAGTGAATCATTGAAAGATGGTTATTGTTGTGGACTGAAACCTGCGATCCGACTTATACGAATGAAAACGAAGGGAAATAAGAAAACCAAAGTCAACATTGTTACACTGGGGTGCTCCAAGAACCTGGTAGACTCCGAAGTGCTGTTAACCCAACTGCGAGGCAACGGCATAGATGCTGTGCATGAGTCGAAAGAAGACGATGCCAGTGTTGTGGTGATCAATACATGTGGCTTTATCGACAATGCCAAGCAGGAATCTATCGATACCATTTTACGATATGTTGATGCAAAGGAAGAGGGCATCGTTGACAAGGTATATGTAACCGGATGCCTCTCACAACGCTATAAAGATGATCTTGAAAAGGAAATCCCTGATGTTGATGCCTGGTTCGGTACGCGCGATCTGTCGCGACTATTAAAAGTTTTCAAAGCCGACTATAAGAACGAATTGGTGGGTGAGCGTATTCTTACCAATCCCAGCCACTATGCCTATTTAAAAATATCAGAGGGATGCGATCGCCCTTGTTCGTTCTGTGCGATTCCGATTATGCGGGGCGGCCATATTTCCCGTCCTATGGAAGAGCTTGTGCTGGAAGCAAAGAACCTTGCCAAGAACGGCACGAAGGAGTTGTTGCTCATTGCGCAGGACTCTACCTATTATGGCCTTGACCTTTACAAGAAAAGAAATCTGGCAGAGCTTCTTCAACGCCTCTCCGATGTAGAAGGTATTGACTGGATACGCCTGCACTATGCATTCCCTGCAGGTTTCCCAATGGATGCGTTGGATGTTATGGCGGAGCGTTCTAACATCTGCAAGTATATAGATATACCGTTGCAGCACGGCTCCACTCGTATGTTACAATTGATGCGCAGAGGCACTACACGGGAGAAGACTGAAGAGCTGCTGCAAACCATTCGTGAGAAGGTGCCGGACATTGCTATACGTACTACCATGATTGCCGGCCACCCGGGAGAAACTGAAGAAGAATACCAGGAGATGCTAAGTTTTATCGAGCGATCGCGCTTCGACAGGCTCGGTGTTTTTGCATACTCACACGAGGAGAATACGCATTCATATTCAATGGCAGATGATGTGCCGGATGACGTGAAGCAACAACGTGTAGATGAGATCATGGAGCTGCAACAAGGCATTTCACTGGAACTTAATCAGCAAAAGATCGGTAAGATTTACAAAGTACTGGTAGACCGCAAAGAAGGTGGCGCATTCATTGGCCGTACTGAATTTGATTCACCGGAAGTTGATAATGAAGTAATCATTCATAGCCCGGATAATTACCTGCGTGTTGGTGATTTTACAACGGTGAAGATTATGAACGCATCGGAGTTCGACCTGACCGGAGAGGTGATTTAAGAACTACGCAGCAAGTCTTAACAACTTGTTAACAACCAGGCCAATGCTTTTTACAAGTGCTGAAAGCATTGGCCACTTGTATACAATTTCTTAAACTTAATAGACAAAATTGCCGTTATTCGGGTTGTGTTTACCATCCACCAACCAGTATCACAGTCTATGGAGCTTAAGAAGCTTTCCTTTGCTGACACGCGCGCATTCAGTCCGTTTTTCCTAGATTACATAGAGCAGAAAGAAGCGCTGAAGCCTTTCTACCACCGCTTCCCCCATACAGAAAACTTTGCCGGGCAACTCGCAGATAAGCTTAAAGCATTTCCTGCAGAACATCGGAATATATTGGCTGAGGTACTTCGCCAACAGTATACATCTGTACCGGTAAAACAACCGGTTCATCAGAATATAGCATCACTCCAGGATTCAAAAACTTTTACAGTAGTAACTGGCCATCAGTTAAACATCTTTACCGGGCCGCTATATTTCATCTACAAGATTGTTACTGTTATCAATGCCTGTAGGAAGTTAAAGAACCTTTACCCGGAATATACTTTTGTACCAGTATACTGGATGGCATCTGAAGATCACGATTATGACGAGATTAAATATTTCAGACTCTATGGAAAGAAATATACCTGGCAAACCGAGCAGACGGGCGCTGTAGGTCGCTTTTCCACGCAGGATATAAAATCGCTGCTACAGGAAGTACCCGGAGATACACGTATCTTCCAGGAAGCTTATACTAAAAATAAAAATCTTAGTGATGCCGTACGCCATTATGTGAATGCCTTGTTTGGCGATGAAGGGCTCGTGGTGGTTGATGCAGATCATGCTTCCCTGAAATCGCTATTCAAACCTGTAATTTATCAGGATATATTTGATAACGTTAGCAGGAAACTGGTAGATAAAACCAACGAAGAACTCCAACAGAGAGGTTATCACACACAAGTATATTGTCGGGATATCAATTTCTTTTACCTGGACAAAAACCTGAGAAGCCGCATTGAAAAATCCGGTGATATCTGGAAGGTTCTCGACACAGACATTACGTTCACAGCTGATGAATTAAAGAAGCTGATAGAGGAACATCCCGAGCGGTTTAGTCCGAATGTTATTTTAAGACCACTATACCAGGAAGTTATTTTGCCCAACCTGGCGTATGTGGGTGGGCCTGCAGAAGTAGTATACTGGCTCCAGCTAAAGAGTGTGTTCGAACACTTCCAGGTTCCATTTCCCATGTTGATGCCGCGCAACTTTGCCTTGATACTCGATCACACTATCCAGCGGAAATTCGATAAAACAGGGCTCGAGCTGAAAGATCTTTTTGAAGACAAAAACTATATATTCAATCATTGGGTGCTGAAGCACTCGCCACGCAACCTTACCGTGGGAGCCGAGCGCACACAGATATATACGCTTTTTGAAGAATTGAAGAAACGCTCTGACGCTATTGACAAAACACTAACGGCCTATATTGGTGCTGAAGGTAAACGCGCCCTGAATAGCCTGGAGAAAATAGAGCGTAAATTGCTGCGTGCAGAGAAGCGCCTCCACAAAGACAAACTGGGTCAGATTGAAGCTGTAAAAGATGCGCTTTTCCCCAATGGAAGCCTTCAGGAAAGAACCGATAACTTTTTAAATTTCTATCAGCAGGATACTAATTTTATCCAAAGACTATTAGAGCAGTTCGATCCGTTTGACTACAAGTTCAATGTTCTTTCGTATACTGCCGATCAGTAAATTTACACATGACCAAAACAGCGCTTCGTAAAGTATATCTTGACAAACGGCAATCGCTTTCAGAAGCTGAATACTTGCAGCTCAACCACCAGTTATGTGAAAATTTCTTTGCACACATAGAGCTGTCGTTTATCAAAGTATTGCATTGCTTTATACCGATCGAAAAGAATCGCGAACCCAACACATGGCTCATCATCGATCGAATACGAAGAGAGTTCCCCCACATCCGGTTATCCGTACCACGGATCGATAAAAATGGCGGACTCGAAAATTTCTTCTTCGAGGGCTTGCATCAGCTTCAGTTAAACTCATGGGGTATACTGGAACCGAAACAGGGAGTACCTACCGAAACAGGAAAGATCGACATGGTGATTGTTCCATTACTGGTGTTTGATGAAAACGGGAACCGCGTAGGCTATGGCAAAGGTTTCTACGATCGCTTTCTTGCCGAATGTAAACCTTCTGTAAAAAGCGTTGGCCTCTCCCTCTTCGAACCTGTTGATAAGATTGAAGATATTGAAGCCCACGATATACCGCTGTCCTATAGTGTTACGCCTACGCAAGCATTCAGCTTTCAGCCTTAGGCTTTCTGCTATTAAACAGATGGCTCCTGCTGACTCAGGCAATGGAAAGAACCAAGTCCCCAGATAATATCAAGTGAATCAAGCCCAATCACTTTGCGATCTGTAAATGTCTTCTGAATGATCTCCAGCGCGCGATCATCATTTTTATCGCGGAAGGTTGGCACCACTACATATTTATTACTGATGTAGAAGTTGGCATACGAAGCAGGCAGGCGCATGTCTTCATATACTACAGCAGCAGGCATGGGCAGCTCTACGATATTCATTTGTTTGCCATTTTCAAGACGCAGTTTATTCAACAGCTTCAGGTTCTCCTGTAGCGGAGTATAGTTTTCATCACGCTTATCGGTTTCTACTACGGTAACAACGGTGTCTGCATTTACAAAACGAGTCAGGTCATCGATGTGCCCATCGGTGTCATCGCCGAGTATACCATCGCCAAGCCAGAGTATATTTTCAACACCGTAGTAGCCATACAGAAATTCCTCGATCTGTTGCTGATCCAAATGCGGATTACGATTCTCATTCAACAGGCATGACGTTGTTGTCAGCAAGGTGCCCTTTCCATTAAATTCAACAGAACCACCTTCCATTACAATGCCGGGATATACAACCGGTATATTATAATGCCTGGCTATAAGCGTAGGTATATTATCATCCAGGTCGAATGGAGGATACTTTCCGCCCCAGGCGTTATATCCCCAGTCTACTATAATTTTCTTGTGCTCTGCTTTGGGGTTCAGCAGGAATGCAGGACCGTGATCGCGGCACCACGCATCGTTGGTGGGATGAATAAAGAACTGAACGTTGCTGAGATCAGCGCCAGCTTCCTGTACATGATGCAATGCTTTTTGCTTCATCGCCTCATCCACCACATTTACATTTACCCTCTCGCCTTCGGCTACAAGTTTAATGAACTGTGCATATACCGGATATATAGTTTCGATCTTTCCCGGCCATGAGGCTTCCTTGTGCGGCCAGCTGAGCCAGGTAGCATCGTGTTTGGCAAATTCTGCGGGGAAGGAATAGCCGAGTTCCTGGGGAGTCTTAGAGTCCGGAAGTCCGGAAGACGGGAAGTTTGGTTTAGTGCTCATTATTACAATATATACTTCTTAATACAGCTGTTACACAGAGGTGCACAAAGAAGACACAAAGTTTCACAAAGGGTTATCCGTTAATGATTCTTTTTATGCCTGTCTTTAAAAGTGCTACGTGAAAGTTGATCAGCAAGCCAAGCTTGTAGTTGCCGAGGCGCATATAGGTTAATATTTGCGCAGTGTGCACGTCTGTAAAACTTTCAACTGTTTTAATTTCTATCACTACTTTATTTTCTACCAGCAAATCAAGTCGATAACCATGTTCCAGTTTAACATCTTTATAAACAATGGGCATCGGTTTTTCTTTTTCTACATAGTATCCATTTTGCACAAGATCAAAGTAAAGACATTCGCGATATGCCGATTCAAGTAACCTGGTCCTAACGTCTTGTGTACATGAATAGCATAGCCTATAATTTTATTCGACAACTCATTCTCTAACATTTTTGGCTAACGGCTTTGTGAAACTTTGTGTCTTCTTTGTGTAACTCTGTGCAACTGGATTTATTTTCTACTCCTCATCAATAAACCGCTTTGTAATAGGTTGATATGAATCTATCCTGCGGTCGCGGAGGAAGGGCCAGTGTGTTCTGTAGCGATCGGTGTGTTTCAAATCAATTTCTTCTACGTGTACTTCTTCCTGATCATGTGAGGCAAGGTATAGCAGTCGTCCGAAAGGATTGGAGATGAATGAACCTCCCCAGAATTTCATGGCACCATCCTGTTCAAAGCCTACACGATTCACACTCACTACATGCACACCATTTGCCACGGAGTGGCTGCGCTGAATGGTTTGCCATGCATTGTATTGCTCGGAGTTGGTCGCTTCATCCTGTGATGTAGCCCAACCGATAGCGGTAGGATAAAATAAAATCTCAGCACCCATCAGCGAAGTGATGCGGGCACCTTCGGGATACCATTGATCCCAGCAGATGAGAACACCAATGGTTGCAAATTTTGTTTTAAAAACTTTATAGCCTAAATCACCCGGAGTGAAGTAAAATTTCTCGAAGTAAGCCGGATCATCCGGTATATGCATCTTGCGGTATTTACCCAGATATTTTCCATCTGCATCAATTACTGCCGTGGTGTTATGATAAAGACCTTCTGTACGTTTTTCAAAAAGCGATGCGATGATCACCACACCCAGTTCTTTCGCCACAGCAGATAAAGCTTCTGTTGACGGACCAGGTATAGGCTCAGCCAGTTTAAAGTTTTCATAATCTTCAACATCGCAGAAGTAAAGTGAACGAAAAAGCTCCTGCAGACAAACGATCTGTGCTCCCTTTGCGGCAGCCTCACGGATCTTTGCAATGGCCTTCGCCAGATTTTCATCCGGGTTACTGGTGCATGACATTTGCACGGTACCAACTTTTACTTTTTTACTCACGTCTTTAATTTTTTTAATGGGTGCAAAATTAGGAAGTAATTCGTGTTACAAAAATCTGTAATGGCTTCCGCTATGCATAAAAAGAAAACCCTCTGAAAAAGTTCAGAGGGCTTCATATTGCGTTTACACGAAGGAAACAATCAGGCTTCTTCGCTGATGTGTACGAATGATTCGTCTTTTGCTTCGAGGTTTGATGAACCCATCAACCAGGTGTCTACGGCACGTGCTGCTTCACGGCCTTCAGAGATTGCCCACACTACCAGCGATTGTCCGCGGCGAACATCTCCGGCAGAGAAAACTCCTTCCTGGCTCGACATATAATTTGTAGTTCTGATGTTACCACGTTCGTCAAGCTCGAGTTTCAATTCTTCCACGAGGCCGCCTTTCTCTGCGCCTACAAATCCGATTGCCAGCAACGCCAGCTCACAAGGTATAACACGCTCTGTACCGGGAATTTCCTCAAAACCCATTTTACCCTGAGCATTTACACCCCATTTGATCTCTGCGATCTTCATCCCGCTGAGACGGCCGTTACTATCGCCTACAAATTCTTTTGTAAGTATAGCCCACTCGCGGTTAACGCCTTCTTCATGTGACGATGATGTATTCAATATCATCGGCCAGAGAGGCCATGGGTTTGATGCCTCGTTTCTTGTCAACGGAGGTTTTGCCAGCAGCTCAATCTGTGTTACTGATTTTGCTTTATGACGGTTGGATGTACCTACGCAATCTGAGCCGGTATCACCACCACCAATCACAAGTACATTTTTTTCAGTGGCAAGAATGTCTTCTGCAAAAATGTTATCGCCTGCAACGCGCTTATTCTGTTGCGACAGAAACTCCATAGCAAAGTGTACACCTTTTAATTGTCTGCCGGGTATAGGAAGATCGCGTGGTGCAGAAGCGCCTCCACACATTACGACAGCATCAAACTCATCTTGCAGATGCTTCGCGCTGATGTTTACTCCTACGTGTGCGTTGGTGCGGAATACTATACCTTCCTGCTCCATCAAACGGAGCCTTCTGTCGATAACATGTTTCTCCAGTTTGAAATCAGGTATACCATAGCGAAGAAGACCTCCGATCCGATCACTGCGTTCAAATACCGTTACCCAGTGACCAGCTTTGTTAAGCTGTGCAGCAGCAGCAAGACCTGCAGGACCAGAGCCTACTATGGCAACACGTTTGCCGGTGCGCTGCTTGGGAGGCGAAGGCTTCAGATAGCCTTTCTCAAATGCCTGCTCAGCAATTGTCTTCTCAATGTACTCGATCGTAACCGGCTTGTTGTTGATGCTCAACACACAACTTGCTTCGCACGGAGCCGGGCAAATTCTTCCGGTAAACTCCGGAAAGTTATTGGTGCTGCTCAGTATCTTGATAGCCTCTTCCCATTTGCCATTATATACCGCATCGTTAAAGTCAGGTATATTATTGCCAAGCGGGCAACCGTTGTGGCAGAAGGGCACGCCACAATCCATACAACGGGCGGCTTGTTGTTTTACTTTTTCTTTATCGAGCGGATTATATACTTCCTTGTAATCTTTGATACGTTCTTTTGGATCGCGCGACTTTGGCATCTCGCGATCGAACTTCATAAATCCATCTATCTGTCCCATGTCTGTTGCGTCTGTTGTAGTTGATTATTTCTTTACCAGCGCTGGTGCTGCTGCAGTTTTGCCATTGAGTGCCTGGCGTTGCTGTGCTTTTTGTTTTTGCAGCACGGCTTTGTAGTCGCGTGGCATTACTTTCACAAAAAGATCGCTGGCACTTTCCCAGTTCTCAAGCACCCACTCAGCAGGATCACTGCCGGTATATTTGTGATGCTTCTCGATCATGGCTTTTACTTCTGCCTTGTCTTCTTCTTCCAATGTTTCGAGATCAACCATCTCTTTGTTGCAGAGACGTTCAAGAGCATTTTCAGGATCGAAAACATACGCTATACCACCACTCATACCGGCTGCGAAGTTTTTACCGGTTTTACCGAGTACCACTACACGACCGCCCGTCATGTATTCGCAGGCGTGATCGCCTACGCCTTCTACAACAGCGGTTACACCAGAGTTACGAACGCAGAAACGTTCACCGGCCTGACCGCGGATATAAGCTTCACCGGATGTAGCACCATAGAACGCTACGTTACCGATGATGATGTTATCTTCTGGTTTAAAGGTAGCTTCTTTATCAGGGTAGATGATGAGCTTGGCACCCGATAATCCCTTACCAAAATAATCGTTCGCTTCACCTTCGAGCTCGAATGTAAGACCGGGTGCTCCAAACACAGCAAAGCTTTGACCTGCCGAACCTTTGAACTGGAAGTGAATTGTATCTTCCGCTAAACCTTTGCCTTTGTACTTCTTCGATATTTCATTTGAGAGAAGTGCACCGACAGAACGATCGATATTGTGTATAATGAATTTCTCCTGTACAGGTTCGGCTTCGTCCAATGCAGGACGTGCAGCTTCTACCAGTTTCCAGTCAAGTACTTTTTCCAGTTCAAAGTCTTGTTCAATCTGCTTGTAGAGCCCAACGCCTTCGCGTGCTGTTTCCTGGTGCAGGATTGGTGAGAGATCGAGTTTCTTCACTTTCCAGTGATCGATATCCTGGCGCACACGCAGCAAGTCGGAGCGACCGATCATTTCATTCACTGTGCGGAAGCCAAGCTCAGCCATGTTCTCACGAAGATCTTGTGCGAGGAAGCGGAAGAAGTTTACTACATGATCTGGATCTCCTGTGAACAACTTGCGCAGATCAGGATCTTGTGTTGCTATACCTACCGGGCATGTATTCAGGTGACACTTGCGCATCATGATACATCCTTCTACTACTAGTGCTGCAGTGGCAACACCCCATTCTTCTGCACCGAGCATCGCAGCTACGGCTATATCTTTACCGGTACGAATCTGTCCATCGGTTTGAAGTGTAACGCGACTTCTCAGGTTATTCTTTACCAACGTCTGGTGTGCTTCTGCAAGGCCAAGTTCCCACGGTAAACCTGCGTGACGCATCGAGCTGATCGGAGATGCACCGGTTCCACCATCGGCACCGGAGATCAATATAGCATCCGCTTTTGCTTTTGCTACACCGGCAGCAACGGTACCAACACCTGCCTGCGACACCAGCTTTACATTGATGCGCGCCTGGCGGTTGGCATTTTTCAAATCGAAGATCAGCTGTGCCAAATCTTCAATCGAGTATATATCGTGGTGAGGCGGAGGTGATATCAAACCAACACCCGGTGTAGAGTGGCGAACACGTCCGATCCACTCATCTACTTTATGGCCGGGAAGCTGACCACCCTCTCCTGGTTTAGCACCTTGTGCCATCTTGATCTGCAGCTCGTCTGCATTCGACAAGTAATAGCTGGTAACACCGAAACGACCGGAAGCAACCTGCTTGATGGCAGAGCGTTCCCAATCGCCATTCTCTTTTTTCTCGTAGCGAATCTCATCTTCACCACCTTCTCCGCTATTGCTTTTTCCGCCAATGCGGTTCATCGCGATAGCAAGTGTTGTATGCGCTTCGAATGATATTGATCCGAACGACATGGCGCCGGTTGCAAAACGCTTGAAGATTTCTTCTACCGGCTCTACTTCGCTAAGGGGTATAGGATTGCGTTTCTTGAATTCGAACAAACCACGGATCGATAGTTGGTCGCGTGTCTGGTCGTTTATCTTCTGAGCATATTTTTTATACTGCTCGTAGTTATTTGTTTTGGTAGAGTGTTGCAGCAGGTGAATCACATCCGGGCTGAACATGTGTTTCTCGCCTCTGCGCTTCCACTGATATATACCGCCTACCTGCAGCTCTTTGCTTTCGGTTTCGAATGCCAGTTGATGACGAACGATTACTTCGCGGGCCAGGTCATCGAACGACAATCCTTCAATACGGCTGATGGTGCCACGGAAACATTTCTCCATCACATCGCTACCTAAACCAACGGCTTCAAAGATCTGCGATGACTGGTATGACTGCAATGTGCTGATACCCATCTTCGACATTACTTTCAGAAGGCCATTGCCAATGGCCTTCTGGAAATTCGCGAATGCTTCCTCATCTGCCAGTGGCTTGTAGAACATGCCGTGCTTGTTCATGGAGTGGATTGTCTCCAACGCTATATATGGATTCACCGCGCTGGCACCATAACCGATGATAGTAGCAAAGTGTTGAACTTCCCATGCATCACCAGCTTCCACCACAAGACCGGCTTGTGTGCGGATGCGTTTCTCTACCAGATACTGATGAACAGAACCTACCGACAACAATGAAGGTATTGGAGCATATTCGCTGCTGATCTTTCTGTCGGACAAGATCAATATTTTCTTACCGGCACGTACCGCTTTCTCTGCTTCGCAGCATATACGGGTTATACTTTCTTCCAGTCGTCCCGGGGCACCATCAGCTTTGAACACGCATTGTATCACGGCATATTCAAATCCCTGGTCTTGCAGGTGTTTCAGTTTTTCGAGATCCTCGTTCAGCAACACCGGTTGTGAAATGTGTATCTGGCGAGTGTGCTCGGGTGTTTCATCCAGCACATTAAGGCTTGCACCTACCCGTGTGAAGAGCGACATCACCAAACGCTCGCGGATCGGATCGATCGGAGGGTTACTTACCTGCGCAAAGTGTTGCTTGAAGTAATTGGAGATATGACGGCTTTCTTTGGAGAGCACCGCCAGCGGTGTATCATCACCCATCGAGCCGATGGCTTCATATCCTTTTTCTGCCATTGGCAGAATGATTGTCTTGATATCTTCGGAGCTATATCCGTAAGCATTCTGGCGTTGAATCAATGTCTTCTCATCGAAGCTTGTCTCCACCCATTCTACTTCCGGTTCGAGACGAAGCTTGAGACGATTTTGAATGATCCAGTTATAGTATGATTTTCCTTCGTATACAGAACGTTTTACTTTTTCATCATCGAGTACTTTACCTTTCTCCGTATCGATCATGAGCATTTTACCCGGAGTGATGCGCCCCTTCTCCAGAACATCTTTTGGATCAATGGTTAATGCGCCAGCTTCCGATGCCGCGATTACACGACCAGAACGTGTAACGCAATAACGAAGCGGACGAAGCCCGTTACGATCCAATGTAGCACCGATGCGAACGCCATCGGTAAACACCAATGCAGCAGGACCATCCCACGGCTCCATCATGGAAGCGTGATATTTATAGAAGGCTTTGCGGTGCGGATCCATCAGCTTGTTATCCTGCCATGCTTCCGGCACCAGCATCATCATTACGTGTGGTATCGTACGGCCTGAAAGCACCAGCATTTCTACCAGTGCATCGAGGTTAGCAGAATCTGATCCATCCGGACTGGTAATTGGCAAAAGTTTTTGCAATTCTTCTTCTGTGAACAAAGTCGATTTGAAGAGTGCTTCCTTTGACTTCATTTTATTCACGTTACCGCGAATGGTATTGATCTCTCCGTTGTGAGCGATATAGCGGAACGGCTGCGCCAGTTTCCAGTTGGGAAACGTGTTGGTCGAGAAACGTGAGTGAACCAGCGCCATGGCTGTTTTGAGGCGCGAGTCTTGCAAATCGTTGAAATATATTCTGAGTTGCTCGGTGCGTAACTGTCCTTTGTAGACGATGGTACGAGCCGAAAAGCTTGTTATATAAAACTCTTTATTGTTGCCTTTTACTGTATTGGCTACCGTGTGCTGCGAGTAATTACGCAACACGAAAAGTTTTCTTTCAAATGCATCGCCTGTTACGGCTTCATCTATCGGCTTCACAAAAACCTGCTCAATAACAGGTTCTACTTCTGCTGCACCCGGACCAGGTACGCTGTGATCTACCGGCACAACGCGGAAGCCGATGAGATCAAGACCAAGTTCTTTAATGTTCTTACGCAATACCTCACGGCAAGCGTTACTTACTTTTTTGTCGCGCGGAAAGAATACCATACCAACGCCATACTTGCCGGGAGCGGGGAGCTCGAAGCCCAAGCGTTTGGATTCTTCTACAAAAAAGTCATGGGGGATTTGAATCAATACACCCGCGCCATCTCCTGTCTTCGGACTGCTGCCTTTACCGCCACGGTGCTCCATGTTTTCAAGCATGGTGAGTGCATCGAGCAGGTTTTGGTTCGTTTTGGTGCCATTGATGTTGGCAACAAAGCCGATACCGCAGGCATCGTGTTCCAGTTCTGGGGTGTACAAACCACGGCTGGTTGTTTCTTTCATCTTTCTTTCTGGTTAATTTGTCTGGTTGTAAAAGGGCTGCGTAGTTTTCCGTTTAGGGCAAAACGGAGTCTATAAAAATATGGAGAAAACAGAAGAAATTTTTGACGAAAGATTATAAGACAGAATTTTTGGAATCTTTTCAGATTTGATTCAAAACATTTTAAAAAAGTAAAAACGAATACGATTGCACTCTACCCGATTTTAAAAATTTCAGTGATCACAGAAAACGGTTGAGGAATTTGCAATGACGGCTAACAAACGTGAGCAGAAAATTATCTTTACGTTAATCTTCTTTAAGACCACGCACCATCTCTTTTTTTCCTGGAGGGCCAGCTAACGTTTCAACAGTTAAACGGAGCGATTTCAGATCGCGCTTTAACTGACCTTTTGCGCAGTAGGTAACAAATATACTCTTCGCTTTCATGGCAGTTACTACTTTAGCAAGTACATCTACCGTCCACATGTCAGGTTGTTTGTTGGGGGCGAACGCATCAAAGTATACCAGATCAAATCGATTGGAGAAATCGATTTGCTGAAGAGGTATAGTTAGCTTTTGCAGTGTAAAGTTGGGAAGGATTTTTACTTCCTGATTCCAGGGAGCCTGATGCAGCTGATCAAATCTTTCTTTTAGTCCAACAGCATCCATATAGTTTAGCTTCGACCAGATCTCTTCCGGAACAGGATAGGTTTCGAGCGATGTATAGTGTATATCTGCAGAAATTTCCGGTGCCTGTTGAACTGTAAGCAGTGCATTTAACCCGGTGCCGAAGCCGACCTCAAGTATGGATATACTGTTCGAGGCATGTATACTACGCAAATGATTGAGTCCTTCCTTGATAAAAACATGAATGGATTCCTGCATAGCTCCGTGCCGGGAATGGTATGTTTCATCGAGCGCGGTATTGAGTAAAGAATGTGAGCCGTCTGATGTTGTAATTATCTCTACACTCATCCTCAGGCGTACATTAATTTTCCTTTGGGCTCCGGAATAGGTCGATTCAAACTTTTTGCAGTCTCAATCCAATGCGCAATAACTTCATTAACATTCGCAAGTGCTTCCTGGTGCGACCTGCCATCGGCCATGCAACCGGGAAGCTCCGGCACCTCAGCCAGAAACACATTGTCATCTTTACTCCAATAGATGATCACTTCATAGCGATGATTAGTTTCCATAATCAGCATTGAGTTTATATTTCAAAATCAACGTCCTTACTTGCTTCACCTGATACGGTTTTGCTTTTCCGGAATCAGATTGAAGTTATAATCTCATCAATCCCTTCTTTAAAAAAGATATGATGACTTCCTTTTATCCTGAACTCGAAACCAAGCTTCTTTAACAAAGATACAAGATCTTCAAAATCAAAGTCCGATCGGCATTTCCTTGTAAAAGCTTTAACAATATTTTCTCAAACCTGCTCATCTCTCAGTATTAACACAACGGCTGATGCATTTACGCCTTCTTCACGGCCAACATATCCTAATCTTTCGTTTGTCGTTGCTTTGATCGATACGTCTTCTTCGGAGATGTTCATAAGTGGTGCCAGCACTTTTTTCATGGCATCGATGTGCGGATTTACTTTGGGCCGCTCCAGGCAAACCGTGCAATCTACGTTGCCAACTTTCCATCCTTTTTCATGAAGCATACGCGTTACTTCTTTCAGGAAGAATTTACTGTCCATGCCCTTCCAGCGATTATCGGTATTCGCAAAATGAAAACCTATATCGCGCAGGTTGGCAGCACCGAGCAGTGCATCGCATATTGCGTGGATCAATACATCGGCATCAGAATGTCCTACAGCTCCTTTTGTAGCCGGGAGTTTTATACCTCCGAGCCAGAAGTCTCTTCCTTCCTCAAGCTCATGCACATCGAAACCCATTCCTACTCGTATCTTCATTGGTCATTGTTTAAATCCATGGCACAAAAGCCATGAAGTGAATGCACACAAAGTTGCATAAAGAATCAGTTACTTTAGAAATATACTCGCTGGATATTTTACTTTCACAAGATATAGTCCGTAAGGCGGAACATTGGCCCCCGCCTTCTTACGATCGCGACTTTGCAATATATGGTGAAAATCCTTTAACGATGTTTTCCCTGTGCCTACATCGAGCAACGTGCCTACCGTTGCGCGCACCATACCTCTTAAGAACCGGTTGGCAGCAATGGTAAATTCAAGCATGTCGCCATGTTCTTTCCACTCAGCTTTCTTTATGTCGCACCGAAAGTTATTCACGTCTGTTTTTACTTTGCTAAAGCTCTCGAAGTCGTGCGTGCCGATCATCAGCGCAGCTGCTTTATTCATGAGCTCTATATCCAGCGGGCGAAAGTAATGCAGCGCCAAACCATCGAGGAACGGATTTTTCTTCTTGGTAATCTTGTAGATATAGGTTCGCTCGGTAGCATCGTAGCGCGCATGCGCTTCATTCTTTACTCTGTGAATAGCGGGAATCGAAATATCTTTCGGCAAAAAAGAATTTAGTTTGAGCGTAAGTTTTTCCAATTCAAATTCCTTTTCAATATCTGCATGAAAGAATTGCTGTACACAATGTACACCTGTATCTGTACGACCACTTCCTACAATAGCAACCGCTTCGCGCAGCAATTTTGAAAGTGCATCTTCCACCACAGCCTGCACGCCCGTTGCATTATTTTGACTCTGCCAACCACTATAGTTTGTACCGTTGTAGGAGATTTCGAAGAGGAAACGCATTTTTTTTAGAAGTAAGAAATCAGAAATAAGGAGTAAGAAGCGTATTATTTTAGTATGAAACTACTTGGACGATTCTATTGCTTTAACATAGGCATTTAGAAGCTTACTCACCTCTTCAGGTAATTTCCCATATTCTTATCTGCTCCATAGCCTAAGTCAGTTGAAAGCAGAATGTAATTTCGGCACTCTTCCAGAGAACCCTGAGCTATATTCAGAATCCTGATTTTATCAGGTTTGGTTCTTTTTGGAAATCCTTCCGCAATATTGGCAGCAATGGACGTTGCTGCTCTACGGAATTGCGAGGTAAGACAATAACGCTCTTCTTTGGGAAAAGTACTTGTATATTTATAAACCGACAAAACAAGCTGATGTGCCCGTTGCCAAACAATAAGATCCTGAAAACTTTTTGATACACTCATAACGGTTATTATAAAATAATGATTGATAAAAAAACTTCTTACTTCTTACTTCTTACTTCTTACTTCTTACTTCTTACTTCTTACTTCT
>NZ_DAIQRQ010000034.1:0-52852 GCF_036786105.1 Ohtaekwangia sp. | reverse complement strand
AGTAAATAAGAGTTTGATGCAGCATTTAAAGGAAGATAACCGACACCTCTCGATACGATACAAAGCTTATCTGCATTCGGTAAAAATGCAAGCAGACCCCAGAAAAAATACACCGCGGAATTGTTTCCGTACTGTATTTTCTTCTGCGGGCTGCGCGTAGGGTATTCTGGGTATTATTATTTCACCCTTGTCCAGGTTTCAGTGCTTCCAAACATCCCGATATACCCGGTCATCTCCAGCGTATTTTTGTCTGCCAGTGCAATCTTTGCTTTATAGCTTTTGCCGCTTTCAGGATCATATATACTTCCATCCTTCCACTGTCCATCGCTAAAGCTCAGATCTCTGATGATTTGCAGGCCAAGCACAGGCATACTTCGTTTGGCAGCGTCTTTATTTTCGGTATCCAGCAACGGCTTCCCGGTTTTCTTGTCGTTGGGGTTCAGGAGCCAGATGATTTTTCCCTGGTATTTATCGCTGGTCTTATATATTTCAACCCTGGCGTCCTGGTCTTCCGTAAGCCAGACTCCAACGATTTGATCCGCGCGCGACTGCGCTAAAACTGAAATCATGGTGGTGAATAAAATGACAGCGGTTAAAATCCATTTACGTTTTTGCATTTTCATAATTTTATGATTCAATAGATATAGTTAAGAAAGATTGATTGTTGATTTGTTTGTCAGATCACTGCAATGGCGTTTTGAATCCTATTTGCAGGCTAACACCACTCAGCGATCCATTATATACCTGCGTGGTAACGGGAAAGCTGAGGTATTGCGATTCCATATACAGGATGAACATCCTGCTAATTTTATAGGTTATACCGATGCCGCTCCGAAAAGCAAGTGCCGACTGGGAATCCGTTGTCAATACAACATCTTTTGATGTTTCGCTGTCCTGGAGAAACGGCACATCGGTAATGGCTATACCTAACCCTCCGTATACATAGGGCGAGAATCTTTTTATGTGCCAGCGGTATCCTGATTCGATACCAATCATGGTAGAAGGTATCTTGCCGTTAATATATAGATTAGCACCATCACGGGCGGTATACCGCGTGTGAAAGGCAATATTATACTGATCGAAGAATAAGCGGCCAAAGAGATGTTTTTTATAGTCGATTTGAAACTGGAAGCTGCTGGCAAAACCGGTTTCACCCAGTGCGCTATGGGTTGCCGTAGGAATATAAACGCCAATACCTCCATTAAAGTAATACAACAATTTCCGGGACTTCTCTCCGACCCCGGCCTGTGCCTGAGCCTGTGAAGCGCAGGTGAACAACAGGCCGATCACGCTTAGCATGATGCTTATTCTCATATTCATATTCATGTTCATATTACTTTAATGTTTCGCAGGTATATCCGGACTTCATCAGCAGGTGCGTCAGTTCTTTGGTAATATCACGCAAGGCCTGCACGCGCAGAACTTTGTCTTCATCACCTGTATCCACTGACCAGTTGTTTATACCCACCAGTTGTGTAAGACCATCGGCAATCCGGGTTACATCCTTCTCGCTGATGAGTGTTGTTTTAAAAATAAGAATGATCATAAATTCCAGTAAGTGAACTATATATTCGTGTAATGTGAATCACCGTGCAACCAGGTTCTCGAGTTCGGCAGTAGCCAGTAAACACGACAGCTGTGCGGCATACAGGTCTGACACTGACCGGGCCAGGTTCGCTTTTATCTCGAGTATATCTGTCTTTACATTCATACCGGCCATCTGTTTGCCCTGCTGTATCTTCAGCTCTTCCTGGCGGTACTTCCATGCTTTTTTCGCTACTTCTACCAACGCCCGGGTTTGAACAAGTTTGCGATAAGCCTTGTCGATGCTGGTATACAGTTGCTGTTGCTGATACGCCACGGCATGTTCGGCTTGTTTCAACTGTGCTTCGCGCTGCCGTGTAACCTGGCGATTTGAGAACAGATCGGTCAGATTCCATTTCAGATTGATACCTATATAAGGGCTTGATGTAGGAAGTATAGGATTCCCTTTCTGATAATAATAACCGGCAATCAGCCCTATATCCGGCAGGCTACTTTGCCTGGCAGCTTTAATCGCCAGCTGCGCTTTTTCACGATTCAGGCGTGTGATCTGAAGTTCGGTATTCGCCTCTGCGTTGCTTCTATAAAAATCCAGGGTTGTGGCAGCGTATGTATCGGTACCGGTTGTATCCGGTGCCTGTAATGTATTCAGCGCGTGTTCATCTATATTGGCAACGGAAGCAAGCTCGCGTCTGTAATCCTGCACGGTAATATCAAGCCTGAGTATATTCTGCTCTTCTTCTGCTACTGCTGCCCGCAAGCCAGCCAGGTTGGCTGTAACAATCTTTCCTGCCGCAGAGGCACTTTCTGCATCTGCTAATTTGGCTTGGGCGGCTTCCATTCGGTTGGAAGCTTCTTCAAGCTGCTTTTCGCTGATCAGAATACCATAGTATAACTTTTGAACCGCGAGTGTTAGCTGTTGCCGGAGTTTTACCTGCTCTTTTTCTGATAAGGCTATATCGATCCGGTCAATATCCAGCCCGGTCTTTATTTTCGCCTGCTGAAGAATAGGCTGGTATAGCGATACATCGGCAGTATAATTCTGATGCTGGCCCAATTGCAGATGCGTACTTTGCTGCGGCAGCAACTGATCACCGGCAGCTGTTGGCAGCGTGCCGATGAAACCTGCCGGTACATTTAACTCCCCCAGTGAAAAATTATACTGATAATTACCACCGAGCACTACTGCAGGATAGCGTTTGATTTCATCTTCTTTTAATTTATGTGTTTTCTCCTGCACCTGCCAGTGCTGTATCGCCAGCAGATGACTGCGCGTTACGGTTGAATCAATGAGTTGCTGTAGCGTATATACTTTATTCTGGGCTTTCAGATTGAAAAAACCAAGCATAAGAATAACGGATAGCAGCATGCTATTTTTAAAATCGGGCTTCATAGACAATTATTGAGCGTTGTGAAGAATTTTTTTATCCGTTTCGCGAATCATCGCGATGTATAGAATGGGTACGGTGAGCAGCGCCATAATCATGCTCCACACTACACCGAAGGCCAGCACACTTGCCAGAGGCGCCCACATGCCTGAGCCGGAAATAATCATGGGTAACACACCGATGGCAGCCGCCATGGCAGTTAGAAATATAGGGCGCAATCTTCGCCTGGCCGATTCAATAGCGGCCGTTCGAATGTCCATGCCGTGTTGAAGCAATACATTCGTGTAGTCCACCAGTATAATTGCATTGCGGACAACAATTCCGGAAAGTGCAATGAGGCCTATAAAGGCAGTGAAGCTGAAATTATTACCGGTTACTACCAATCCGAGCACGGCACCAAATAAGCTAAGGGGTATGGTAAGCATCACGATAATCGTCTCTTTCATGTTTCTGAATTGAAACAGGAGAATGAAGAATATCAATACCAGGCTGATCACGAGGGCAGTAACCATTTCCATAAATACTTCATCTTTATTCGCTTCTTCTCCCCCATACTCAATCCGGTAGCCTTCCGGTAATTTCAACTGATCGATGGCTGGCTTGATTGCTTCGAGAAGCTCGGCTGGTAAAACATCGGGTTGGGTTTCGCTTTGTACCGTAAGGGTACGGATGCCATTTCTGTGCATAATCTTACCCGATTGCCATTGCGGTGTAAGCAAAGCGATTTGCCGAAGCGGCAACTCTGCACCCGTAGCCGGCGAGGTGAGGTATATATTTTGCAGATCGGTAGTACTCTTCCGCTTGTTCGCATCAAGTCTGAAAACAATATCTACCGGGGTACTGCCTTCGTATAAGGTTGATATCGGGGCTCCGCTAAAACCGGTATATACCGATTGGGCAACACTGGTGGTGGTAAAGCCTAATCGTCTGGCTTCATCTTTCAATTCAAGATTTATACCGTAATAGTCTTCTGAATAGTCATCGCGCACGAATAAACTTCCGGGAGCCTTTTTCAATATATCCCGTACGGAGTTTCGGATTGTTTTTAACGTGGCTATATCTTCGCCTATAATCCTGACCTCGACCGGGGCGTTCATGGATGATCCCTGCTGCATCAGCTTTACGAAGAATGTACCTCCCGCCACAAGGCCTTTTACTTTGTTCGTTAGCTCTTCGGCCAGCGCTTCTGAGGTTGCCTCCGTGGTTGTATTGACTAATATGAGTGCATAATTACTCGCAGGAAACTCGGGCGTAAAATTGTAATAAAAGCGTGGTGCTGAAGTTCCTGTAAAGGTTGCATACGACAATACGCGCTTATCGCCCTGTATAAGATGCTCTGCTTTTAAAATGGTTTCATTTGTTTTTTCAAGCTTCGTTCCTACAGGCATCCACAATTCAATAATAAACTGGTTGCGTTCTGCCGGCGGAAAGAACAATTCCCGAACACCAAACTTGAACAATATACCAACCAGAAGCAGCGAAGAGAAACTGCCGATGATTGTTATTTTAGGACGCTTTACACACCAGTCGAGCGCGCGATTGTATCCGTCCTGCATATAGGTCAATACAGATTTCTTTACCTTCTGCTCAGCCAAGTGTTCCGGTTGTACACCCGGATCATGCGCATGCAATCCCTTTTTTATGAATGTATAGCAGAGCAGCGGTGTCAGAAACAGTGCTACGAAATACGATGCTACCAGCGCGATGGCTACGGTAACGGGAAGGGTTGCTATAAATTCGCCGGTAGAACCGCTAATGAGAATCATCGGCATGAATGATGCAATGATTGTTATCGTTGCAACTAATACGGGTATAAGCAGATCATGCGCACTTCGCCAGGCTGCAGTCCAGCGGTCAACATTTTCATCCAGCAGCTCTACATAATTATCGGCAATTACAATAGCATCGTCTACCACCATGCCCAGTACCAGTATAAGTGCAGCCAGAGAAACCTGGTGTAACTCAATGCCGAGGGCATTCATAATGGCAAAGGTGAGTGCTACCGTCATGGGTATTGCCATGGCAGCGACCGAAGCTATACGAAAAGGCAACAACAATATGACAACGACAATTACGGAGGCTATCGCCAGAAAAAATTCTTTAATGAAGTGCGATATATTATGATCGACCAGAGTAGGCTGCGAAATCAGTGTGGTGAGTTTTACCGAGGATGGAATCAGGCGTCTGGCTTCTTCTATCTTTTTTTCTACGGCTTTTCCAAAATCGACTATATTATTTCCTTCATGCATTTGAATGCAGAGCATGATGGCCTTATTGCCATTTATCGTGATCATTTCGTCAGGCTCTGCGTAATCTCTTTTCAAGTTCGCTACATCCCCCAGGCGCACCGTGGCACCCGAAGAAGATATGCCGACCACCTGGTTTGACAGATCATTCTCCGTGGAGAAATATCCTTCGGTATAGAGCGATGTTTTATTGCTGGGTGTTTTTACTTCCCCGGTGGCGCTGATATTATTTTGAGATTTCAGCAGCTCTACTACCTGTTTCAAGGTTACTCCGTATTGAGACAATTTCTCTGACGTGGATGACGCTATAATCTGTTCACGCTGATCGCCGATGCGTTTTACTTTTGATGCAGCCGGCAGTGTACGAATAAGATCTTCCACTTTTTGTGCATACGTCTTCAGTTGCTCATAGCTTGCTTCTTTGCTGTCAAGCGCAATCACCATGGCTTCGGTATCACCAAAGTCAGAGTCAACGATCGGGCCTTTTACCCCTGCCGGAAGATCGAGTTCGCGGGCAATTAATAGCTGATGCCTGAGTTTGCTCCAGAATATATCCGGTTGCTTTACATCGGCTGTGAGTTCAACCGTGATAACCGTCATTCCATCTTTGGTGGATGAAATTGTTTTGGTCTTATCTACTTCTTCATACTGAAAAAGATATTGCTCCAGCTTTCGTGTTACCTGGTCTTCCACCTGCGATGCGTTTGCTCCCGGAAAGTATGCCACTACCAATCCCTGACGGATTGTAATTTTAGGATCTTCCCGGCGCGGCATGTTGAGCAGTGAATTTATGCCAATGGCAAATAACATCAACAATACCGCCAGCGTTACCTGTTTATACTTCAGTGCTGCTTCTATAAAATTCATATTCGTTTTACTTTATAATGGTTACAGAAGCTCCATCGGATAATTTTGACTGGCCGGCAACAACGATTACCTCTCCGGCGGATAATCCCGACAAAATTTGAATCTTATTGTCAACCATTCTACCCAGGCTGACTTTGTGCTTAAACGCTTTCTGTTGCGCCTTGTCAATTACGTAGATATAGCTATGTCTGTCGAGATCCTGTATAATTGACTCTGCCGGAACCAGTATATCGGTTTCTTTACTGTTGCCTTTCATCCGTACTTCGGCAATCATGCCGGGGCGTATCAGAAGATCCTTGTTTTCTACTTCTACTTTTACAGCAAACGCCCGTGAAACAGCATCCGCCATTCCCCCGACACTTGTTACTTTACCGGTAAAGGTTTTATCCAATGCCCCTATATATACATCGGCCGGGGTACCGATCGCTACTTCGTGTAATTCTCCTTCCGGAATAAAGGCTGTCACCACAATTTTTTGTATGTCGGCCACTACAAACAGCGGCATGCCGGCAGCTATTACTTCTCCTGTTTCCGTTGCTTTACTCAGCAGCACACCACTCAGGGGTGCATACAGATGTGCGTCTGCCACATTCTTCGCCTGCAACCGGTATTGCAGCTGCGCCTGTTTTAAAGCCAGGCCTGCTTTTGTGTAATCGCTTTCGCTCACGCTTCCGTTTTTGTGCATGATGCTTAACCGGTCAAACTCATCCTTTGCCAGATTTACCTGCACTTCAGACAGTTCTTTACCTATGGTATAATTGGTGAGTTCAAGCCTTGACAGCAACTGTCCTTTTGTTACAGGCTCACCTTCTTTCGAGGATATATACTCCACTTTGCCCGGCACCATAAAGGCGAGTTTCACAGTGGTTTTACCCTCTATATTTCCGCTAAGCGAAATTTCACCGGAGACTGTTTGTGCTGCTAACGTCTGCACTTCTACGGCTATCGCGTTATTGGCATCGGCCTGTGGTTCTTCTTTGTTGCCGGCACAGGCGGCCATGAATAGCAGAACAGAATAGAAATAGTTATACTTCATATAATTATAATTGAATTTTAAGCTTATGGATTTTAAATGCGGGCGGTGTAAGTCGCTATTGACACGTGAAAAACTGTTCTTGTATATCGATGTGCTGAACGCCCAGAAAACTCAGTATATCTTTACACTTTGCGGTAAATTCAGGATTACCGGAAATCATGAAACTCATGAGCGGTATTGTATTGGCATTAATCACGGTTTCTATGGTAGTCTTAACCGCTTCCATGGTGACTGTGGCTGATCCGTCCGCATCCGACAAAAAAGACTCGTAGATGACGCAGAGCCTTGCCGGAAAATGCCATTCGAGTAACGAGAGTTCTCTTCGAAAGGGAAACTGATTACTGCCGGAGCAATAAAGTATAGTAATAACGGTGAGTCGTTCTTCAGCAAGTTTTTCCTTCAATTGAGGAAACGCGGAAGCCATGCCGGGCTCATCTGCAATGAGCACCCAGTGAGTATCTATTGTTGAATGTTTCATCCTCTGTTATTTTTTAACAAAGGAATAGACTTCATGCAACAGCTCTTTTAAGATATATTAAAAAGCGAAGCGGTATAATAAAAAAATATAGATAAGTATGCTATGGTGTGCCCGGGAGCGTATACTACACGAGGCGCGAAACCTACAAAGAACAGAAAGACAATGGGATCTTTTTTTAATATATCTTAAAAATGATACGGAATCTGAAATTTTCACCGTTTTGCCCGAATAACACTCAGCGTCTGTTGCGTTATGCCCAGGTAGGAAGCTATCTGACCAAGCGGGGCACGCAACAATATTCTCGGATACATTTCTACCATAGTATTGTAACGCTGCTCGGCAGTTTGAAACTGCAACGATTCAAGTTTTATAACAAATACATTGAGCACATCGATGGATGCATAAAAAAACATCTGTTGCAGTGCCGGCATCTTCAGCAGCATAGGCGCCAGCTCCTCGTAACGTATCGCCCTGATAACGGAATCTTCCAGCGCTTGCCATCCGTAGGGTTCTGACTTATTATAGAATATACTGTTCAACGGTGCCGTGAAGCTACCCTCGTCAAAGAAAAACTGTGTAATATCCTTACCGTCTTTATAGTAATATGTCCGGATAAGTCCTTTCTCAATAAAACACACTTTTGATGAGAAACTATCAGGTTTAATGATAAGATCTCCTTTGGAATACGACTCGGTTTTAAACGCCTGATCGATCGCTATACACTCCTCCGGAGTAAGTGTAACTTTTGAGGTGATATAGTTTAAAAGCTCCATTGATTTCTTTTCTGCTACAAATTAAGCCGGATGCCCTTTATTTTCTATCATTTAATCAAAAAACTTATAGTGGAGAACATCCCGATTTATGACTAAACCACAGGTCTGTTGAAGGCGCATCGGTAACTATACAACCACCAACGCTTAACACGTGCATATATACAACAGCAATCCGCATGGATCGCCCTTTTAAAGGTATTATATAAGTCAGGCATTGCACCCGAAGTATGCGAAATGAATTCTGCAAATTCAAAGTATTCTTTATCTGGCCTGACAAAGATCGACAGCTTTTAAATATCCGTTGGCAAGATATTTTATCACTGCTCAGGCTATGGGAATTATATTTGATTTGGATGAAACGCTCGTTGATACGACTGCAGCTATACATGCATTGAAAAATGAAGATTGGGAGGCTGCCGAAAAACAGATTCCAAAATTTTCTCTCTATCCAGGCATACTGGAATTACTGGCCTATTTGAAAGTTTCCGCTATAAAGATGGCGGTAGTGTCCACAAGCCCACATCAGTACTGTGAAAAGATATTGACACACTTTCACATATCTTGTGGTTGTATTATTGGTAACGATGATTGCGCCCGCAAACCAAGTCCCGAGCCTATGGTCCAGGCACTTGAACGGTTGGCGCTTGATAAAAATAAAGTTATTGCACTGGGCGATAAAGCCAAAGATATTATATCGGCAAAGCGTTGTGGTATTGCCACAGTGGGTTGTTTGTGGGGAGCGCAGGCAGGAGAAATAGAAAAGCTGGCAGAGGCAAAGCCGGATTTTACAGTCAGCAATCCACTACAGATCATTCCTATACTGCGTGACTTCTTTCACCTGAAATTATAATTAACAGCAATAGTAAGAGCAGGCACACGCTGCAGGCAGAAGCCACCGGACTTATAGCTCCAGCCCCGCGGTTGTTTCCAATATTCCCAATCGCTCCATTTGCTCTTCATATAGCTTTACGGCCAGTGCTTCGTCTTTGATATGATAGCGGGCTCCTATATATTTTACGATGGTGCCGTTTTCCATTACGGGTACAATGGTTGCATCCACCCAATAGGCACTACCGTCTTTTTTCCGGTTCTTGATTATTCCCCGGAACGTTCTTCCCTGCCGGATGGTATGCCACATGAGTTTAAAAATCTCTTTTGGCATATCGGGATGTCTTACAATGCTATGCGGTTTACCCAGTAACTCAGTCGGTTTGTATTGCGATACCTCGCAGAATTTTTCATTTACAAAAGTTATTGTGCCATGGCTATCTGACTCTGATAAGATGGTTGTTATTCCCAATACCTGTTCGCGAATCTGGAGTTCATGTTTTACGCTGATATTTTCTTCCAGCTGCACCGTGATTTGCTCCTGCATGGCTTTAAGCTCTTCCATATTCTGCCGCATCTCTTCTTCCTGCGATTGCAATTGTTCTGTCTGATGTTGTGATTCTGCCAGCAACTGTCTTACGTTCTGATTAACTCGCGTTGTCTGTATCACTGCGGCAAACGCTTCTGCGCATTTCTCCAGAAATTTTACCTGGTATTGTTCAAGTTTGGTAAATGAAGCTACTTCTGCTACACCTACTACCGCTTCTTTATATTTTAAAGGAACAATAGCTATACAGGTTGGATTGGCCGTTCCCAGCCCGGAGGTGATGTGTATATAGTCAGGAGGAACATCGAACAACAACATCGTTTCCTGCTCCAGGAAACATTGGCCCACCAATCCTTGCCCAATGGCGATGGAACGCGACAGATATTTCGTTTTGTTGTATGCATAACATGCTTTCAGATCGAGTACCTCATCGCTGTTTTCCTGCAGCAGGAACAATGATCCCTGGTTGCAATGAAGATACTTTACTACAAAGCCCATAACTTCACGGGCCAGCGCATCGGTATCATTTACCTTTCGCAGCAGATCGCCCAACACAGCAAGCCCCTGGTTTTCCCACGCCCGCTTCTCTTCCGCTATCTTGTTGGCATAAAGTTTATCGCGGAAATGTTCGAGGTGTCGGGCTACCGTGCGATTCTCAAAGGCTTCCGATACAGACACATTATAGCGCTCATATTCCAGGTCTTCAATAAAGTGTTCGAGCAACGTAAACTGATCTTTCTCACGTTGCAGTCGTTCTTCGATGTGCTGCTCCCGCTCACTGATCATTTTACCCATGCTATAAAACAGAACGGATAGGAAGAACGGGGCAGTAAGAATAATGCAGTGCACCGGGTTTTCATAATAGAGATCGTGTATTGTTGCTAAACCGATGCGTTTATCCCGCACAAAAATATCCACAACAATAGCGAGGCCGATAAGGCCTATACCGGCAAAGAGTCCAACATATGCCATAGTATACCGGAACTGGTTGGAGTTGACTGCAAAAAATCCTGACTTGCGCCTGAACGTATTCTGATTGGGATTCATACTACTATATTTCATTCCGAAGTAAGCGGTGTTTAACGACAAACTTAGAAGCAGGCACACCTTTCAGGGCTGATAAAAATCAGTTATACATCTGATCTTGCTCCTGATTTTCCGGAAGGCAAAAAGTGTAATTCGGGGCATGATTAATTCTTTATCTCCGGCCCAACTCCTCAGGAAGTACGATATTCCCACACCACGGTATACCAGTTATCCTACCGTTCCGTATTGGGATACGGCTTCGTTTTCACAGGAACAATGGATACAAGCCGTACGAAAGTCGTTTGATGCCACGAACCACACAGAGGGCATCAGTATATATATACACCTGCCTTTCTGCGAAAGTCTTTGTACTTATTGCGCGTGCAATACACGCATCACCAAAAATCACGCGGTAGAGATTCCCTATATACAGGCGATTTTGAAAGAATGGGAACACTATAAATTGATCATGGGCGGTAAACCTGTGATTCGTGAACTTCACCTGGGCGGTGGAACCCCTACATTCTTCCGCGCTGAAAATTTGCGATGGCTGATCTCTTACCTCCTGGAAGGCACTGCCATACATGATGACTTCGCGTTCAGTTTTGAAGGGCACCCTAACAACACCACCGCAGAACATCTTCAGACTTTATTTGATCTGGGCTTTACGCGTGTGAGTTTTGGTGTGCAGGATCTCGATCCTAAAGTACAGCAAACCATTCATCGCATACAGCCTTTTGAAAATCTGCTGTGTGCTACGGAAAAAGCCCGTGCTATAGGATACGAGTCGGTGAGCTTCGATCTTGTCTATGGACTTCCCTTTCAAACGCCCTTCACGGTTTCTGATACCATTGAAAGGATATTGACGCTGCGTCCCGACCGGATTGCATTTTATAGCTATGCACATGTACCCTGGCTGAAACCGGGACAACGCGGTTACAGTGAAGCCGATCTGCCATCACCGGCATTGAAGAGACATTTGTATGAGATTGGCAGGCACTTACTTCGCAAGGCCGATTATGCAGATATAGGCATGGATCACTTTGCCTTGCGTCATGATGCTCTGTTCAAAGCACAGGTATCGGGGACCCTGCATCGTAATTTTATGGGCTATACTACATCTCATACTGATTTGCTGATTGGTCTGGGTGCATCAGCGATCAGCGATGCACGTGGTGGTTATGCTCAGAATATCAAAACAGTAGAAGAATACCTCGGTGCAATTAAAACTACCGGCACAGCCCTCTGTAAAGGTCACATCCACACAGAAGAAGATCAGCTTATGCGCCAATGTATACAACAGATCAGTTGCCAGGGTCAATTAAGCCATACGCTATGGATGCAGGCTATCACCCCTCCTATCCTGGAAGCGTTACTCTCTATGGAAAACGAAGGTATACTATATTTGTATGAAGAGGGTGGCCTGCGTGTTACTACGGCCGGTCAGCCGTTTATTCGAAATATCTGCCAGGTATTCGATCAACGTATGAGGCAAGAAAAGAAAGATCAGTCGGCTATATTCAGCAAAGCGATCTGACGCAATGCATTCACAAAAAACAAAGAGCCTTGTCAACTGATAAGGCTCTTTTATTTCAAGGCTGTTATTACTATATATTTTACTTACTCCACGCGCAGGGCATCTTTCTTCTGACCGCCTATATCAACAATCATCTTGCTGATCTTGCCGGTGGCCTCGCGCACAAAGGTTACACGTGCATTCATCTCCTTGAGTACAAATTCCTTTTCGGATACCGGGAATATCTGAAGCTTCTGTTGATCGGTTGCCTGTGCATACAGCTTTCCTTCTTCATTGGTAACGGATATAAAAATATTGTCACCATAATTATACCGGCCTACATAATCGTTGAAGATCGCCTGATCCAGCGATATAACCGGCTCTTCGGACAGTTTCTTTGCATCTATGGTGAAGGTACCCTGTGTGAAGTGGCCGTGTATTACTTCGCCTTTATCATTCTTCACAAACCTGATACGGGCTTCCACTACTTTCCAAAAATATTCTCCCGGCGCTGACGGGTATATGGGGAAACGCGGCTGACCGGTGAGCTGGGCATAGAGATTGCCGGCATCGGCTGTGATGGTCATTACTGCGCCACTGCCAAAATCATAGCGGCCGATATATACCGTTACATCCTCCTTTACACCGGGCTGTACTGAATACGATGTTTGCTTATCCATTTTCTGCCACAGGAAACATTCTGCTACGGTATTCGGATTCATCACGGCATCGGCAGGCACTACGTTGGTGAGCATCACTACGGTGAGGTTTTCCTCGGTATAGCGTGCAAGCTGCGAAAGGAAACCGTGCAACCCACCGCTGTGCTGGATTACATGCTCACCACGGTAGTCACCGATTCCCCAGCCGTATCCGTATTCACCCGGAGGAGTTTTTCCATCGTTTAAAACAACCGATGTGAAGGCCGCTTTCAGGCTCTTTTCTTCCAATACCTTGCCATTAAATACTGCTTCGTTCCATTTGTACAAATCTTCCACGGTAGAGTAAAGCGCACCGGCTCCGCCTGCCCAGGCCATGTTCCAGTTCAATGCCGGTGTATACGAGGCGTTGCCATTCTTATCGTAGCCAAGCGCTTCCTTATCCAGCTTTACCCAGGTGGTGTGCACACCTGTGTTGGTCATCTGCAGCGGACCAAAGAATGTTTCTTTCAGGTATTGTGCATAGGTCTTGCCCGATACTTTTTCAATAATATAGCCGAGCAGAAAATACCCGGAGTTATTATAGCGCCATTGTTCTCCCGGATTAAAATCATACGGATCATTTTTGAAGTAGTTGATCAGTTCTTCGGTTGTAACCGGAGACACCACCCTTTTCAGAAAATCATCTTTACCGGTATAGCTGTGTATACCGGAAGTATGCGTAAGCAGGTGATGCAGCGTTACTTCATCGCCACGCGGAAAGTCATGTATATATTTGGATAGTTTATCTGTAACTTTCAATTTACCATCTTCCTGCAGCTTCAGAATAGCACAGGCGGTAAATTGCTTGGTAATCGAACCTATTCTGAATTTGGTATCCGGGGTTACGGGTTTCCTGCCTTTTACGTCGGCATACCCAAAAGCCTTTTTGTAAAGTATATTTCCATCTTTTGCCACCAACACAGCAACGCCCGGTATATCTTTTCCAAGCAGAGGGATATATAGTCCATCCACGAGTTGCTCACCTGCAGGAACCGGAGTATCGGAGGCTCCTTTTTGTAATAGCACATTTGCCACCTCTTCACGGCCATTGATCCGGGCCGCCATCAGCGCTGTAAGCCCTGACGAGTTCTTCCCGTTGATATTCGTTTTTGCTTTTAACAAAATATTGATCTCATCCAGGTCTCCACTACCGGCAGCCTTTATAAGCCGCTCTGTGAGCGCTTTCCCATCGAGGAATCTCGCAGCCAATCCCCAGCCGACTTCTACATCCTGCACTTTGATCAGCAACTGGTTACTGCCTTTTGCCAGATTTACTTCAATGAAATCCTCATCGGGCGTTACGCCACGGGCTGTCCAGTTGTTATGAATCAGTTTACCATTCAGCCATACCTTCACAGCATCATCGCTGCCTACCCCGAGAAAGGCAGTAAATGCAGAATCCGTTTTTATTTCAGCCAGTGCATAGGCATAGGCATAATCTGCCTTGTTGAATATTTTGTCGAAGTCCACTATATCTTCACCGGAAGTATAAGTTTTCCACGCTACCGGTTTGCCTTTATATACAACGGGAGGCATAGGCTTGCCAGCCAGCGGTACAACCTGTGTGACGAGGTCATCGTCAAAAAATTTCTGTTGTGCCGTCCGGTCAGGATGGCTGGTTGTATCGTTGCGCAGCAGGAATGGTCCGGCCAGTAACCATGTTCTGATATACTGCCCGGCCTGTATACCGGCATAGGAAGCGCTGCCATACGCAGCATTCGGATCGGGTTTGGTTTTTACGGGAGGTTGTTTCTTTTTCTGTGCATACGTTGCAGTCATCGCTACACAAAGCAGCATACAGGCAACTGCGTGTACCGGTTGAAATGAAAGGATACGTTTTTTCATTGATGTGGATTTGGGATTAGTCTCGTAAATATAGTTAATAGTTACCGGTTAACCGTTACACGTTAAATCGTTATCAGGAAGAGTATATTAGCGGTTACCCTAAAATGATCTGTGCTATTCTGTGCGTTCCGTTGGTACAAAATGCATTTATTTCCCACAGAACGCACAGAATTACACAGATAACTAATAACTGTAACAATTAACAGGATAATAATACACAAACGAAAAAGCCCGCGGACGAAACCGCGGGCTTTAAACCATTAGACTTAACCACTATCAAATACACTATTCCTTCACAAACTTGCGGATTTCGCGTTTGCCATTGGAAAGCTGAATTTGCACTACATATACTCCGGGAGCCAAGCCTAATTTTGCTGTACTCACTTTATAGTTCCGGAATACACTAGCATCGGCCTGGTGATTGAACAGCGCTATACCTTGTGTACTTTGTATAGTAAGTGCTGCGTTGCCTTCGGCCTTGCCTTTCAATTGTATGGTAAGCTCGTCTTTTACCGGTACAGGGTGTACTGACAAGTTTGGTTCACCGGTTTCTTCGTCACTGTAGCCGGGAGGTGCCAGGCGTGCGCCGGCTGTACCGTTCACTATGCGGAAGGTAACGGTGACGGGTATACCGGCTGCGCCTGTACCATTGAAGTATGCATACGGTGTGGCGGTAACAGTATATATACCCGGTGCAGCAGGCCATGGCGTATCGCTGCCATTGGCTCCGTTACCATGCAACGCATACGGCACATTGTTATCGGTGCGGTATACATTTCCATTGAGGGTAAAGACAACGCTCTTCACGGCAGGGCCGAATGTGTTCGCCCGGATGTTGATCGAATTATAGTATTGCTGACTGATATCCACGACAGCACTGTCTGTAAGATCTCTCAGCTTTATGCCATTGCTTCGCACTACATCGAGGTCGGTTACGGCTGTCGAGTTTATCAGCGTAATAATAGCCTGCTGGCTGCGACCTTGTGTGCCGGTACCATTGAGGCGTGTATAGGCATTTGCACGCAGTGTATGATTGCCGCTCGCCATCTGGTAGAGGAAGTATGGATTGAAGTTGTATGGAGGTGTATTCAGAAGATTGGCTGCTTTACCATCCTGTATGAAGCGTACACTGCCTACTGCTGCCGGATTGGTATTTGCACGGATTGTAATGTTATACGGATCCTGTAACGCGCCTATATCTATCCGGACAGAATCAGTAAAGGTAGACAGCACTTGTCCTGTTTTTATATTTACCAGGCTAAAGCTCGCTACACCATACGGCAGAACAGAAAGATGGAAATAAGCTGTATCGGTTGCTCCTGTTGAATCGATAGCCACAACCGGCAAATCATACTCACCGGCATTGCCGAGCAGCGGGCTGATGCGATAGGTAGCGGTGCCGTTGGCGGAGCTTACCGGTGTAATGAACGACAAGTCCTCGTACAGTTCAACCGTAACCGGATCGCCATCTCCATCCGTTGCTGTGAAGGTTACATCCAAATTGCCAAGCTCAACCACTACGGCAGTATCGATAGGTGCCAGTACGGGCGGATGATTGGTAATTACCTTCAGCGCTACAGGTACAGATACCACGGCATGTGCCGGATCGTTGCTTGCTATATGAAGTGTATCGGCATACCATCCGGCTTCGAGATCGGCAGCATTAAACGTTACCGTGATGGTGGCTGATTCTCCCGGTTGTACATATCCTGACTTAGGATTGTAGGAAAGCCATGGTGCCTGTGCAGGACCATCAAATATAGCGAAGTTGTCCATGTCGAATGTAGAGCCTGCCGCTTCCATCAGCGAGAACAATACTACCTGTTCTATATCGCCGGCAAAGCCCTGTCCGGTAAAGATTGGTGTGCCGTCTATATAGATCGTGAAGACCGAGGTAGCACGTTCCACATCAATGCGCAATTCAAAGTAGCCGGAAGGCAATGTACCGGGTATAGGTGTATAGGCTACATTGCCTGCTGAATCCTGTGTCAATGCACTTAACGTTCCATCCTGCGCTATCTGGAAGCGTGTATTTACCAACTGCGCCGTAGGCGACTGTGGAATTACCTGCCAGGTAACACCGCTGCCTCCTATATTTAGCCTGAGGCTGGTGGAAGACACAGGGTCACTTCCAATAGCAACTACCGGTGAGAACGCAAGTGATTGCCCGAGTCCATCTGCTAATCCACGCAAGTGTTGCGATCCCTCAAATGGATTTACAGATTCAATGGTCCAGTTACTCCACTGGCCTTCCCATCCTTCCTGTCCGTCAATATCACCCGGTGCAAATTCTTCGAAGTCTGTTGCATACAGTGAAGTGGATGCATGTTTAACAGCACCGGCAGCCACCAGCGCTTGTGCACTTCTTATATTAACAGATTCTGCAGATGCAGTTGTACGGGTATGAAGCAATGCTTTATATTCTTTAGCAACATTTAATACAGGCGCTGCTTCAGGCACAGGTGTGTTTCCGAAAGCATACTTCAATACACTCTGACCATGGTTTGATATGGTGAGTGTCTGCGTTGCTGTTCCTCCTGCCGGAAGCTCCTGGTATAATGAATCCGGTTCTACACTGATAACGGCAGGCTCACGCACTGACAATGACGCTACAACGCCTACTACCGGATCGATCACAGCATTGCTGTTCACCAATATACCGGCTACATAATATCCGGCTTCAAGATCAGAGGCATCGAATGTAGCTTCTATCAGTGCACTTCCCTGCACCGGTATAGTTCCGGTGGATGGATTCACAGTAAGCCATGCACGTGCATCACCAAGTATTACAACATCATCGATCTGTGCATACCAGTCATAGTCATCGGTATTCGGATCATAGTAGTGCCAACGCAGTCTGAACGAAGAAGCGCTGTTGAGGTAAGCCCCTAACGGTACGGTAACAAATTCACCGGAGGGTTCTCGCAGCGTGCCATGATCTTCGTTCCAGCTTAATACCGTAATCCATGAACCGCCATCAACTTGTATATCGAGGTCGAGGAAATCCAGGTTTGCATAGTTCTGGTAATTGGCATTATACTGCACCGCTATATTTTTATAGCCTGCGGTACTGATGCTGGGTGTGATCAGCTCTGTATCAAAGTCTGCAGCGCCAAAGGCATCGCTGCTCGCGGTAGCAGCTTCCCCTGTGCCGGCATAGTTTGATTCACCATAGTCGGCAGCAAATGCCCAGGCAACACCGTTACCCGCATTGTCTACAACACTCCAGCCGGATGGCGGGAAGCTGGCCTCTTCAAAGTTTTCTTCCAGCAATGGCACACCGGTGAGCACCTGTATAGAAGCCTGCTTTACAACGGTACGGCTGGCGGTATTGTCTTTTTCTACCTTGGTAACAATACGTTTATCACTGGCGGAATTGGCAAATTTACTTACCGGCTTCGCAGGAAGTTTGGTAACATCGGTAGCGGCTCCAATTACCTGCAAGTTATACGTGAGCGGTTGCCCGCCTGTATTCTCAATGGTAAACGTTCTTACCGTATCCTCTTTGTAATCAACAGTAGCCTGCAATACAGTAGGGCTTACATATATATTCGGATCGCCTATTACAGCCAGTGTTGCCGGCACGTTGAGCTTAGTTCCGTCTATATCGAAAAGTATATTCGCGCCATAGGTTCCAAATTCAAGATCCGATGCGTTAAAGGTCACGGCGATCTCTACAGAAGATCCAGCCGGTAAATTTCCAAAAGACGGAGCTACAGAAATAAATTGCGGCGTATCGCCTTTTATACCATCGATGATCTGTATATCATCCAGGTCTAATGTAGGGCCGGCCTGTTCCATTCCGGAAAGTATTACTACTTCTTCAATGTTACCGGTAAAACCCTGGCCGGTATATACTTTTGCATCGTTGATGAATACATCGAAGTATGATGAATCGCGGTCAACCTGTATCGTAAGATCGAAATAACCGGAAGGCGTTGTGCCGAACGCATCAAACACCGCTCCTCCGGAGCCATTGCTGATCAACGCACTCACAACACCGTCTGCTCCAAATTGTATACGTGTATTTACAAGACCCGCTGTGGGTGACTCCGGTACAATCTGCCAGGTAACACCGGTGCCCTGAATGTTCAGCTTCATGGTAGTGGTAGATTTCGCTTCTGTACCGAATGGAACGGTTGGCGTTACTGCGCCTGAAGTTCCGAATCCATCGGCAAGGCCACGGAAATGTTGTGCACCACTGAATGGATTGACTGTTGTGATGGTCCAGTTACCAAACTGTCCGAACCAACCATCCTGTCCTGTTACATCGCCCAACGCGAATCCTTCAAAGTCGGTAGCATATTCTGTAATGGCAGAAGCTTGCGCAATCCGTCCGTTGGCAGCCGCACGATAGTTCAATGCTTTTATACTGCTGAATGAATCTTCACTGCGTCCACTCGCGTTTTGCTTTTTCTTCGCGGCAGAATCTGTTGCTGCCACGCGTGCAGGTGAAGCAGACTTCACGATGCGCGTGCTGGTAACAATACCACTGGTAACACTCACCGTATAATTATGATCTTCAGGACCATTGTTCGATAATACGAGTGTACGGGTAGCCGTTTGATCTTTCTCTAACGCTTCGTAGAGAGAATCCGGTGCCACGGTAAATTCAGGTCCCAATACCGTAAGCGTTGCGGGAACCGCTACTACCGGGTGATTGGGAACATTATTCGATATATCGATTGATGCATAATATATACCGGCATCCAATCCGGAGGCATCGAATGTTACCGCGAGATCAAGTTGCGCTCCGGGTGCTACTGTACCTTGTTTGGGATCAACCGTAACAAAGGAACTGCCGGAAAGATAATGCACGGCATTCTCATATATAGCCGGCAAATCGCCTGACCATTGGAGCGGCCCGCCATTGCCCAGGCTTGGCAGCATGTTAAGCGCTACTACGTTGGCATTGGCAGCCAACAGCAGCTCATCATTGTTCCAGGCCACTACGGCTGTAGCTCCTGGCGCAAGGCCTACATTTTGAACGAAGCCATTGTAATCAAGCGAGGCCACACCTTCCAGAAGCGGGTGACCAGGTGACAATATACTACCGAGTGATACCGATATATTTTCATCGCTGGTAGAAGGTGTGAACGGACCATACTGCTCATTGATAAAACGTCCTTCGAGTTTCCAGGCATCGTATGAATAGGCAAACTGGTTCACGATTACTTTACCGCCGGCATCTACATAATCAGCCAGCAGATCACCAATTACAGCAGGCTCTACTCCTGCCGATGCGAGCCATTGTGTGTTATTGGTGGTGAACACTACATCGTATCCTTCCAGGTCCGCCAGTGTTATCGAAGGTAAATTTGCTTTTGGGTATACATCGGCTTCTATATCATCGTAAGCATCCAGAATTGTTTCGATGTCACTAACATCATTGTCAGGTGTAACGATCAGCACGTTGGCTACAGTAGCCAGCTGGCCTGGTGTTTTCAGTTTTACCTGGTTGGGGAACGTTGTAAATATAGAAGTATTCTTCTCGCCCGCTTTGCCTACAGTTGTACCAGACGATGGTACGGTGACAGTCTTCGCCGTGGTAACGGAGGTTGCACTATCAGGTGTAGATACAGCCACTGAAAACTCGAGTGTACTGCCACCCGTATTTTTTATACTGAGTGTTTGTGTTGTGGTTCTATCGGTATTGAGTGTAGCACTCAGCGATGTTGGGGTTACTTCTATATTCGGTGCCACCACGCCTTCACCACGCAGGTATACAAACAGGGATACGTGGGCCGAATCGTTGGAAACAATCGTTAAGGTTCCGAATGATGCGCCCAGCGATGTAGCGGTATACGTTACCTGTACTGTTGTATCCTGAAACGCGTTCAGTGTAATTGCTCCGGCAAAGCTGGTTGTAAAATCCGTATTATCGGAAGTAATGGATGAAATGGTGAGTGGTTCAGAGCCTTCATTGCGAAGGGTTATACTCTTTATTTTCGAACCGGTTTCAAACACCTGACCAAAGTCGAGTGAGTCGGGTGAAACCGAAGCTATAGGAGCACCATTGTTGATTACCTCCAACACGGCCGGCACCAGCAATGTATCCGTAGCAGGATCGTTGCTCATGATTACAAGGCTTTGATGATATGATCCTGCTAATAAATCACTGGCGTCAAACGTTACGGCTATATCTTGTGAACCACCTGCAGGAACCGTGCCGGTAACGGGTGATACGGACAGGAATGAACCGGGCCCATCGGTAACAATGGTATAATTTAGATCACCTTGTCCGCTATTGGAGATGGTTAATATCTGCGTTGCTGTATCGGCTGTTTGCAAGCTGGCATTCAACGCTGCTGGCGATACACTAATGACAGGCGGGAAATTGGTAGTCTGCTCTACTACATTGGATATAGCAGCGTAATTGCCGAAGAAGTCAGCCGATTTGATGGCAAAGTAATACGTTGTTCCTCCCGTTAAACCCTGAACGGTATATACTTCAGCACCACCGGCTGGTTTAGGAACCGGAGGATTTGCAGCAGCCGTTGCCGATGCAAAGTTCTCCTCTGTAATGGGTGCTGTTGAGTACCGGATATCGTATGCTGATGCCGATCCATTTCCCGGATCAGCCGGCGATGTCCAGTTCAGTGTAACCGAAGTGATGGTTACATTAGAAACATGAAGATCGGTAATAGCAGCGGGCGCATCGCCATCATCTTCTTGCAAGGCTGCGAATGCATTCAGGCGACCCGTTCCAAGTAATCCTGCAAAGTCAGGATCAGCCGCATCGATATCATCTACCAGTTGTGTTAGTCTGCCGCGTAACATTTCCGGAGTAAAGCCCGGGCCACCGAATTTCGATACAATCAACGCCGCTACACCCGATACATGCGGACATGCCATGGATGTACCTTGAAAGAATGCATACTGACCACCACTGATGGTACTCAATACACCTTTTGGATCATTGTTAACGAATGTTTCACCACCGGGCGCGGCTATATCTACCCAATTGCCATAGTTAGAGTACCATGCTTTCTTATCCTGATTATTAACGCCTGCAACGGCCAGGGTAGGCGCATAATAACCGGGATAATATTGTGCATCGCTATTGCTGTTACCGGCAGCGAAAATTACAATGCCACCGCGCATCGGTCCAACCTGGTTACCATCGGCATCTTTACCGGCTTCTGCTATAAAGTAATCAATAGCATCCAATACAGCCTGCTCAAATACACCGGCACTGGTATAGCCCCAACTGTTCTGTGAGATAACAGCACCATTGTCGGCTCCATATATATAGGTCTCGGCAAAACCACCATTGGCATTTGCACCGAAAGCAGCACATGACATAATCCGTACACCATCGCCTGAGCCGGAACCACCGGCTATACCTGCAACGCCTATACCATTGTTTGTTACAGCAGCAATCGTACCGCTGGTGTGTGTACCATGATCATCCGGTGCTATCGTACCCGTGTTATCACCAAAGCCGTAGCCGTTTATATCATCTACATAGCCGTTGTTATCATCATCCACGTTGTTACCGGGTACCTCATCCACGTTTACCCACATGTTCGCCGCCAGATCGGGGTGATTTACCTGTGCTCCTCCATCCGTTACGGCTACAATTACATTCGAGCTTCCGGTAGTTAAGCCCCACGCCTGAAACAGGCTGATATCGGAGCCAGGTGTACCACCGGCCTGACCGGTATTATTATAGTGCCACTGGCTGTTCAACATCGGATCGTTGGAAGGTCCGGGCAATACAGGTTGAGATGCCTTGAGCTTCTCTATATCTACCCGCACCGGACCAAAGTCTTTCCGCTCCGAACCAATGATCGCTTTCTTATATACCGGCTCAGCACCGACAATATGTTCGATTGATCGGAAAGTAGCGATCGCCGATAACACGGACGAGGCTTTATCCATTTCAATCTCATACCACAGGTGTAAACCGTATCTCCGGTGCTTTGCTTCAAATTTACCTCCATCGCGAAAGAGACGCTTTATGCCGCTCACCTTGTGCTTTACGGCAGCAAGGTCAATGGAAGATATACCCGTAAGTAAAACATTGTCTGCACGCTTTGACATGCGCGCGCTTTCAAATTGCTGCGCCAGTGCTTCGGATACCTTTATCCGAAATACACCGGGTTCAAGTTCAGCACGTTGCTGAGCCAACACCTGGTTAGACAGAGCTGCCAACCACATAGCGATCATGCATACACAAGCCGACCGCTGAAGAAACAAGTACACATGCTTCATCAGTATAGGTTATTTAGAGTTTTACACAAAAGACAAAGCGGTACCACCAGGTATTCAGAATCCCTGCAAACAATTCATCTCACATAAACGATAATAAACCCGGTGGGTCGTGACTCGATTTATTCTAACCGACTAAAGATTTTTGGTGGATTATAGCAACGATCGAATCACCTATTGAAAGTAGAAAAGTACTTCTATATACCCAACACAACGATATTATTTTTTTAAGTTTTTTTAAAGACGGTTTAATAAGTATATAGATCGATATACGTTACAACGCTCCCGTGTAGCGCGCTCTACACCTATACCGATCTATATCTCATAAAAAATTATTCCATGCGCAGCGAGTGTACCGGGTTTGCCAACGATGCTTTCAAGGCTTGGTAGCTGATGGTTGTCATAACAATAATAAGCACAAGTATAAAGCTGATGATGTATGTGATCACATCTATACCGGTATGATAGGTAAAGTTAGTAAGCCATTGATTCAGCAGATAGTAAGATATAGGAACAGATATTGCAAAACCGAGTAACAGCAGCCATGTAAAATCAGCATAAATTAATTTGAGTATACCAAGGACGCTTGCACCGAGTACTTTGCGAACACCTATTTCCTTGAATTTGCGTTGCACCACGAACAACACCAGTCCATATACTCCGAGGCACGAGATCAACACAGCGATCAGTGTAAAAGACTGAATGATTTTTCCGAAATTCTGAAAGTCCTGGTACTGTTGATCCAGCTGCTGGTCGAGGAAATTAAACTCGAATGTTTTCTCCGGAAACAGCGCATTCCACTGCGTACGCAGATTATCAATTGTACTTTGTACGTGTGCATTTTCAAATTTTATACTGAGCGTATTGAACTGATCAGGATTTACTTCCATTACCATAGCCGCGATGGGTGTAGTAAGCGAAGAGAAATAAAAATCTTCTATAACGCCTACAATTTTTCCTTTCTTCCCTTCGCGAATGAGTGTTTTGCCGAGAGCATTCTCCGGTGTATTCCAGTGAAATTCTTTCACGGCTGTTTCGTTGATGATGAAGCCCGTTTCTTCATCCGTACCCTGCTCGCGTTTGAACGGTCGCCCGGCCAGCACTTTCATGCCATACGTATCGATAAATGTATAGTCGATTGCCATGTTGGCAATGAAGAGATTATCCTGTTGCGTAAACCCTTCCGGTATTGTGCCGCGATAGATAGCACCAAGCCCCGGTGCATTGGAAGATAAAGATGTACCCTTCACACCAGTCTGTGCTTCTACTGCATCGCAGAATGTTTGCAGTTTTCCGGCGAGGGTAGAGTCGGTATCAGCAAATATACCATTGAGGTTCTGACTGAACAGCGGCACCGTAATAATGTGTTCGCGTTGAAATCCGAGTGGCAGATTACTCAGGTAGCGAAGCTGTTTCACAATCATAATAGAACCAATCAACAGCGTGCATGCAATCGCCAGTTGAAATACAACCAGTGTTCTGCGTAACAACTGATTTCCATAACCGGTCTTCTCTCCTTTCAGTGCATTGATGGATTCGAATTGCGTAATAAAATAAGCAGGATATCCTCCAGCCAATAACGTGATCATCATGAGTAAGCCAAGCGAAATCAGGAGCAGCGGCCGGTCTGCGACCTGGTTAAACGCCAGTTGCTTCCCGGTAAATTGATTCAGCAGCGGAAGAGCGAAGTAGAACGCAGCAAACGAAAGTGCAAAGGCAATGAAGCAAAACAGGAAGCTTTCTGCCAGAAATTGTATGATTAGCTGATGCTTCATCGAACCCAGTACTTTACGAATACCAATCTCCTTGATACGTGTAAAAGATTGCGCGGTAGATAAATTTATATAGTTGATGCAGGCAATGATGAGTGTTAAGATACCAACACCGGAAAATATATAGATTGTTGTCATCGAGCTGGTAGAGGATGGCTCTGCTAACAACGTAGAGCGTAGGTGTATATCCGTTATCGGCATCAGTTCGAAGATCTGCCCTACCAGGAAATTAGGCTTTGCATATTTTTTCAGGAATGCCTCCATGTTCCGGTTCACATTGAGCGGATCCGCACCCGGCTTGAGCAAAACATACGTATAGGAATGGCTGATAATAAAATTGATGGAGAGGTTATCCCGCATAGCCTGTGCTACAGCATCGCTCTCCAGGTGAAACATACTTTCGTATGGCACCAGCATATTGAAACGGAGGTGCGAGTTCTCCGGAAAATCCTTTACTACACCAATAACTTTAAACGGATGTTTTCCACCAAAAATCAGCGACTCTCCTATCGGATCTGTATCACCGAAATATTTAGTCGCCATGGCTTCGTTGATCAGCACGGTATAAGGTTCTGTAAGGGCTTTCGCAGGATTACCCTTTACAAAATCGATGGTAAACATCTGCATAAGCGCTGAGTCGGCAAAGTATATATTTGATTCCTCGAACGACTCTTTGCTATTTTCCCGGGATATACTCACGTTTCGTCCGTATACACGGGCAGCTTCTTCTACCTCCGGGAAGAAATCCTTCATGACCGGGGCTATGGGTGGTGGCGAGGAAGCAAGTTTCAACCCATTCGGTGCTGTATAGGAAAGGCGGTATAAACGGTCTGCCTTCGCATGAAAAGAATCAAAGCTCAACTCTGACCGGATATACGAAATGATCAGTAACGACAACGCCATTCCACACGTAAGGCCAATGAAGTTGATGATCGAGTAAGTCGTATGCTTGCGAATGTTACGCAAAGCCGTAGTAAAAAAATTACGAAGCATAGGTTAAGGGATTATACAGCAAAGTATAACGGAAACCACGAGGAAATGTGGTGATTTTGTGAAGAGCTGTTGTTGTGCAGGTTTAGCGGCAAGCGGTTTCAATACGCTTCACGTAAGATGCGGGAGAAAAAGGAGGTGGTGTCAGATGTTTCCAGCTGACAATCTATGCTCTAACGTTGACGAGCCAGCTGCGATCACCTGACTGTACACATATTTATTACTGATTGTTCAAATCTAAAATCAACTGCAATATCAATCCGGTCACAATCACTACAGCACAACCAATGATATTATACAACAGAAAGGCTATATCAGTGAAAAAATAAAAATATAGCACTACGCCCTGTGCAAGCAGTGCTGCAACGAAGACGGCAGTGGCTTTTACGCGCTTTGCGTAGAATGCTGTGAGAAATATACCGAGTATCGTTCCATAGAAGAGCGATCCTACAATATTCACAAACTGAATCAAATTTTCTGCAAAGGTAGCGAGCATGGCAAACACCATCCCTAGCAATGCCCACAGTACAGTGAACCAACGCGATGCTTTCAGATAATGCGAAGCATCGGCCGTGCTGTTGATCGAGCGCTTGTATATATCCATGGTGGTGGTGGAAGCCAGTGCATTAAGTTCTCCCGCCATAGACGACATGGCTGCAGAAAACATTACCGCCAGTAATAAACCAATGATGCCATTCGGCAGGTTATTCAATACGAAGTTGAGAAATATATAGTCGCGGTCTTGTGTTTTAGCACCGGGTATGGCTTTGGCAATGGTGGATTTTACAGAATCACGCACGGCGGTTTCCTGTTTATAAAGTTCGCGAACTTTTGTACCCGTAGTCTCCACCTCGGTTTTATTATCGGTATGCATGGCATTTACCAGTTGATCTACAGCGATTCGCTTCTCTGCATGGAGCTGTGCATACTGTTGTTCCAATACCTTTAACTGCTGTCCTTGCTCTGTTTGCAAGGCGCGCGCTTTCAATACCGTGTTGTGAAATACCGGAGGTTGGTAAAAAAGATAAAACACAAACACCATCACACCAATGAACAGGATCATGAATTGCATGGGGATTTTTAACAGACCATTGAAGATCAACCCCAGCCTGCTTTCTGCCACGGATGCACCCCCGAGGTAACGTGCCACCTGCGATTGATCGGTTCCGAAATACGAGAGGAACAAAAATGTTCCGGCAATCAGCCCTGACCAGATGTTATACCGATCGTTGGGATTGAACTCGAGATTTACCAGGTTCATTTTCCCGAGGGTGCCTGCCAGATTAATAGTATCACCAAATGATACATGGGCAGGCAACATCGCGTAAGCAAGTATACCCGCGAGAATCATTCCACTCATAATCACCGTCATCTGCTGACGCTGTGTAAGGCTCACAGCCTTTGTTCCTCCAGACACAACATAGATAATTACCAGCGAGCCAATCAGTATAGTAGTAACAGACACCGGCCATCCTAATATGGTTGACAACACCAGTGCCGGCGCAAACAACGTAATGCCTACTGACAGTCCTCTCAGAATAAGAAAAAGTATAGCTGCCAGTAACCGTGTTTTCAGGTCAAAGCGTGTCTCCAGGTATTCGTATGCAGTATATACCTTCAGCTTGTAATATATCGGCACTATCGTAACGGAGATAATAACCATGGCAATGGGCAACCCAAAGTAAAATTGAAGAAAACGCATGCCGTCTTCTATAGCCTGGCCGGGTGTGGAGAGAAAAGTGATGGCACTGGCCTGTGTTGCCATAATGGATACCCCGATCATCCACCACTTCATGGTGTTATCACCTTTCAGGTATCCTTCTATATTACGTGTTCCCGCGGTGCGCCAGGTTCCATACAACACAATGAATGCGATGGTACCAAAGAGTATAACCCAATCCAGATAGTTCATGCAAATGTGCGGGTTATCCAGTAGTAGAGTATAATTTGCACGATCATGGCACCGATCACAAGCCAGTACCAGTGCTGCCAGGTTTTAAAAACCGGCGGCTTATCAGGGGTAAAATTCATAAGGTATATATCGAGTTTGGTGGAAAAGATATATAGCGGTATCAGGTATGTTTATTCTTACGTTTTTTGTTGGCCTGCTCAGGAGCAGGTTCAGCTGCGCGCTGTCCGCGAAGCGAAACCAGGTTTACAAAAAGTTTATAGGCACCGGCCACACCTTCTGGCAATTCGCGGAAGAATGAAAGCGAAGTATATACGTAGTAACCATTTCCATACTTCGCTACCAGCAGGCTTCCGTCTTTCGGTGATTCGTTCTTATCATTCATCGACAAGATTGCTTCAAATGCAGCGTCCCATTTATTGGGGAAATATAAACCTCGCTCCTGTACCCAGCCGGCAAAATCCTGGTCAGTAATTTTGTTCGGTATATTTACTACCGGATGATCCGGTTTCAATATCCGTACAGCAGCGTCTTCTTCGGTAACACGATCACGTGACAATTCCAGATTATACGGTGCGAAATTTTTCAGTCCCGGTTCGTTTGTATTATACTGCATTACCAGGGTGCCGCCATTCTTCACATATTCCAATAAGACCGGCATGATAAACCCGATGCGTGCATTGGTATTGAGCGCCCTCACTCCTACTACTACGGCATCTACACGTTTCAGGTTTACGGCGTTAACATCTTCATTCTTCATTTCCACCACGGTATAGCCCATATAGCGCAACGCCGATGGTATTTCGTCACCCGCTCCGCGGATATAGCCGATCACGCTGCCTTCTTTCTTCAGGTTCAGGCGCACTACTTTCGCTTCCGCTTTCGGCAATAGTGTTTGAGTAGGGATATGATCGTAACTGATGGTCTGTATACTTCTGTCGAACGAGCCCGCGCCATCCAGCGATACCACGGCTTTCAGCACACCGGTTTCTTCATGCGATGACGGATATACCTGGAATGTCTTCACCTGTTCTTCACCACGTTCGCGAAGCTCTACAGCAATCGAAGCAGGCTCCGTTCTCCAGCCCACAGGCAACTCCAGCTGCAACGTGCCGGTTACCCGTGCATCGCTTGCTGACTTCACGGTTACAGTAACTTCCTGCGGTGAGGCATCATGGAAGATCACCACGCTGCTGCTGAGGTTTACAAATACGGGCGGCACAATTTCAAACGGCCTTGTCAATTCTCCTTTTGCAGGATCTGTCCATTTATAGCGAAGGGGGCGCGTTACGTGAAGTTGTTCACCGGCGATAGTGATGGCAAATATCATCGATACAGCAGGATCATTCTCCGGCTTGCCGATCAGGTTTTTATCAGTTACGGTAAAAAGGCCAACACTATGCTTTTCATTCAGCCAATAAGGAGAAGAATACGGTTCACCCTGCTGCACCAAACGTTTATAGCGAAGTTGTACAGGTATATTATCGGTAAGCACAATGGATGTAGCAGAATCAACGGCTATATCTTTTGCTTCCATACGGTTAACGGTAACGGGGATACCGGAGCGATTCACCAACTCTATGGAAGCCACTACTTGCTGTCCGGGAGCAACATAGTATTTATCGGCTGTTACGTCTATGTATAGTCCCAGGCAATCGATGAGGAGTTGCTCCACTTCCTGCAGTTTGCGCGTTCTCCATATACCGGGCTCTAACGCAGCAATTGCCTTTCGTATTTGTAATAGTATAGTTACGCTTGCAGCAGGATTCTCTTCATTAAAATCCTGGATGGCTCTTGTTATCAGCGGCTGAATTTTCTCTCCGCCTTTCACACGACTCCACGTAGTGTTGATGCCTTCAAATATATTTTTCTCAGCCTTCGCGCCTTTCACATATTCAAGAAACTCAGGTTGATCTCCGCGTGTACCCGCGGTGCCAAATCCCTGGCTCTTGTGTTGACTGCGACTGAGTCCTGCTATTTCAGTATACGACTGTCCCAGCAACGGACTATATCCACCTACGTGCAGGGTAACCACACCGGGTGTCGATTCATTTATACTGGTATTCCACCAGCGGCCTGTGTTGGTATATAATCTCCGGGGTTGCCATACTGCCAGGTCTTTCAGTTGCTCCGGGTATATATCTTTTGAAGCCGCCAGATCAAACGCCTCCTGTGCGAGGATAGCCGATGCCGTATGGTGCCCGTGGCCGGCACGTTCGTCCGGAGGGAAGCGTGTGATGATTACATCGGGCTGATATTGCCGGAATATCTTTACTACATCCGAAAGCACTTCGTCTTTATTCCAGATATGAAAAGTTTCATCGGCTGATTTTGAAAAGCCGAAGTCGTTGGCACGCGTAAAAAATTGTTGTCCGCCATCAATGCGTCTGGCAGCAAGCAACTCCTGTGTACGGATAAGACCGAGCTGATCGCGAATCTCCGGACCGATCAGGTTCTGACCGCCATCCCCACGCGTTAGTGAAAGATAGCCTGTGGTGGCCAGGTAATCATTGGAGAGATAGGTAATGATGCGTGTATTCTCATCGTCCGGGTGTGCTGCCATATATAGCACAGACGTTAAAACATTCAGCTTCTTCAGTTTGAGCTTGATGCGTGCTGCATCCGGCTGTGTGTTTCCCTGAGAAAAGGCAATGGACGGAAGTATCAGAAAGCAAAGGACAAGTCTTCTCATTTTCAACTGTATCGTTTGTGCGAATTAACATCAAAAAAATGAAAACAAACATGTCCTTACAGGAGAGGATAGACTGGATGCAGAGAGGCGGCTAAAGGATTCGGTAAACGTTAAACACGACCGCGTTTCTCGCCGTTAACGAGGAATGTGCCGTCTTCCTGAAAGTAAATTACAATACGACTGACGGGCTTCTTATCCTTGCTCAGGAAGTAAACGGTATATTCATGTTCTGTAACTCTGCCTTTAATATCATCGGTATAGCCCATGTCCAGGTTGATAACGTCACCCGCTACAACCTTACGGGAAATAACAACCTGGTCTTTATTATTCTGAATCCTGACACGCACTTCATCCGGGGTCAGCTTTACGATGTGGAGATCAAGATGCAGATATGGCAACGGGCCTGAAGAATTATTCCCTCCCCCATTATCGGAAGTATATACTTGTGAGTGATCGCTGGCCCGTACTTTAAATTTGAAATCAAGGTTAATATCAAACTCTTCCTTTGGTTTGAAAGGAATATCGTCTGTTGCCAGCGAAGCGATAAACAGGAGGGTATAGAATAATTTCATAAGAAACGATCCTATACCAAGATACGATAAATAGCAGCAAGTTGCTAGCAATTAGATTAATCGTTACAGGTTAATCGTTATTCGTATTAACTGTTAACGTGTAACCGATAACGGCTTCTAGACAGCAATAGGTGCTTTGATGGATGGATGCGCCTGGTAGTTGAGTATTTCGAAGTCTTCGAACTGATATTCGAATATAGAAGCCGGTTTTCTTTTGATGTTCAACGTTGGTAATGCATACGGCTTGCGTGATAACTGCAAACGCGCCTGCTCAATATGATTGGTATATAGATGCACATCGCCACCGGTCCATACAAAATCACCAGGTTCGAGATCGCATTGTTGTGCAAACATATACGTCATCAATGCGTAGGAAGCAATGTTGAATGGAACACCCAGAAAGAAATCAGCGCTGCGCTGGTATAACTGACAGGAAAGTTTTCCCTCGGCTACATAAAACTGAAACAGCGCGTGGCATGGAGGCAAGGCCATCTTGTCTACCTCAGCCGGGTTCCATGCGGTAACAATATGTCTGCGGGAATCCGGTTTCTGTTTGATCTGGTTAATCACCTGGGTGATCTGGTCAATTTGTATTCCATCCGGTGCCGGCCAGCTTCTCCACTGATGACCATATACCGGCCCCAGTTCACCGTTTTCATCAGCCCATTCATCCCAGATTGTAACACCATTGTCGTTCAGGTACTTGATGTTCGTATCGCCGTTCAGAAACCACAGTAATTCATAAATGATCGAACGAAGGTGCAGTTTCTTGGTTGTTACCAATGGAAATCCCTGCGAGAGATCGAATCGCATTTGCCTGCCGAAGACTGACAAGGTTCCGGTTCCGGTGCGATCGGTTTTGCTGGCCCCGTTTTCGAGGATGTCTTTCATCAGGTCGAGATACTGCTTCATAGGTTCGTGGGAAATCGGTATGCAAGTAATGCACATGAAGTTACAATCTCAACTTTCGTGAGAGAATAACTTCATGTAGTCTGTAATACAAATGATTAGCCGATTTTGGAAGTGATCAGATCGCCCAGCACGAACAATCCTTCGCGCAGGTATTCGTCTTCCAGTTCGTTCAGATCAGACGTAGGCAATTCTTTATTGGGTAAGCGCGTGTTGAGATTGGTATGCGCTGCTTTTTTCTTCTCAGCTTCAGCCATTTCTTTTTTGCGCACGGTTTCATTCAGCGATACGCGCGTCTCTTTGTAGCTCTGACGAATATCTTCCGTATCATTTACAAATTGCGCCAGTGTCTTGTCTGATTTGAGACGTTCCTGGTATGACTTGTTCAGGTTGGCAATAACGCGATCGTTGATCACCGGTGTTTTCTGGAACAATGTGCCGCGAATTTCATCCCAAGGCAATGCACTTGGATTGGCGCTTTCACCGAATTGCTGCGGATCAAGTGCTGTAGGGAGTTTCACATCCGGAATTACACCTTTGTTTTGTGTACTGCTTCCCGTAACCCGATAAAATTTCTGGAACGTGAGCTTGAGCTCTCCTACTTCATTATCAGGATCGTTGATAAAGCGTTTCAGGTCAATAACCGTCTGCACCGTTCCTTTACCAAAGGTTGATTCTCCTACCACCACACCGCGGTGATAATCTTGTATAGCGCCCGCAAAAATCTCTGATGCCGATGCACTGAAACGATTGGTAAGAACTACCAATGGACCGTTGTAGGTGATCGATGGATTATCATCGGCCTGCACATCAATACGATTGAGTGAATTTTTCACTTGCACTACGGGGCCGTCCTTAATGAAAAGGCCTGTAAGCTCAATGGCTTCTGTAAGCGATCCGCCACCGTTATTACGAAGGTCGAGCGCTATACCATCTACTTTTTCATCCTGTAATTCTTTGATCAGACGTCTTACATCGCGCGATGTGCTGGTATAGTTAGGATCGCCTTTCTGGTAGGCTTCAAAATCCATATAGAAGCTCGGCAATGTAATTACACCGAGGGTCATGCTCTTGCCATCTTTCTCGTAGTGAATCACATTCTTCTTGGCTTTCTGATCTTCGAGTTTGATCTTGTCACGTACCAGCTGAATGGTTTTGGAGGGACCGTTCACGCCGGTTTCGGCAGGCAGAATCTGCAGGCGTACCGTTGTACCTTTCGGGCCTTTGATGAGCTTTACCACATCATCGATGCGCCAGCCGATCACATCTACAAAATCTCCCTTCTCTCCTTGTGCCACACCAATGATACGATCGTTCATGTGCACAAGACCGCTCTTGTCGGCAGGGCCGCCTATAATTACTTCGGCAACTTTTGTATAGTCGTTCTCGGTTTGAAGTCTGGCTCCTATTCCTTCCAGCGACAAGCTCATATTCTGCTTGAATATATCCGCTGCCTTGGGCGACAAGTAATTGGTATGCGGATCGTATGACTCGGTGATGCTGTTCATGTAGAGACTGAACACATCATCGCTGTTAAATTGCAGGATCGATTTGCGAAAGCGTTCATACCGCTCAGTCAGCGTCTTCTCAATTTCAGGCTGTCCTTTACCGGCCAGCTTCAGGCTCAGTGCCTGACTCTTGATAATTTTTCTCCAGACATCGTTTAACTCCTGGTCATTTTTACACCAAGGTTCTTTATCGCGATCGGTTTCATAATATTCATCCGTAGTGTAATCAAATTGTTGATGGATCAGGTTGTTCATAACATAATCCATACGTGCTGTAAAACGACCGCGAAATACTGCATATATATCGAATGCTGCATTTACATTCTCCGCACGCGTTAAGTCGTCAATGCTCCATCTATACTTTTCAAAACTTGCCAGATCGGCACTCGTAAAATAGGTCTTGTTGTTATCCAGGTTCTTGATATAGCTATCCAGTATAGCAGAAGAAAGCGAATCATTTAATGTAAGCTTTCTATAGTGGTTATTGTCTAATATATAGGTTACTACTTTGGCTTCTTTACCGAACACCGGCTTGGGTTTCAACCGTGTAGTATCCACCGGATTGCCTGCGAGGAGAATGCCCGGTACCAACAGCACCGCACTTATTATCCCCGAAAAAATTCTATTCTTCATCCCTGTATTCATCATCCCTTAAAATATTTAATCCTGTGTATTGTTGCGGCAAATCACGTGCCTTAAAGCCCTTAACGTAAAAAAATTGAATTCAGATCATTTTCACTCCTAATTGCTCTTTTCAGAGTCGTATTCATCGAGGAATTTCTGAGCCTGTTCAAGATTCTGAAATTCAAAAAACTTTTTTCCGGTGGCGCTTGAATGTATTTCAACACGCACCATATCAACGTTTTTGTTGCGTTTAAAGCTATGCATACCCTGGCTGCGATAATCATCAGCTTCTTTTGTGGAAATGTTATACGCCGTTGCACGTACCGATTTACAATACGAGCATTGAAAATTTTTGATCAGTTCGCCCGGTGCATCTTTACTGGGGTGGCGCGTAATTTCTTCTTTTACAACGCGCATCGTATAAAAACCGCAGCTGTTGCATTTTAGTGCCTGCAGGTGGCCGGGATATTTGTCGATCTTCACTTCACCGGATTTTTCATCAATCCATACATCATAATCGATCGAAAAAACATTTTCTTCTGCCTGCATACCTTCTTCAAGATGCACGTCTTCTTCCTCTTCGCTTAAGAGGCGCATTTTATTACCGGCTTTGCTTACGCGCGGCATATAGCGCCACTTCTTAAGCTTACGGTTTAACACGGTTGGATAGTAATAATCAAGAATAAGTGCAGCAACATACGCCACTAACGTACCACCGGCGATGGACATAAACAACCGCACAAAGAACCAAACCTCTACGGTGCGCAGCTTACCCGCGCTGTATAAGTTAATGAGCAACAGGGAAGCTATAGCAAAGCAGATAAATACTTTCTTATAGTTTTTAATTTCCTTTTCATTGATGAAATCATATTTAGCCTTGTAATCTTTGATGGCGGAAAGTCTGAGCTTGTGTAACAGGTAAATAAAGATTCCGGCAGCGGTCATGCCAATGGCACCAACGATCATACTCAGGTTCCATATATCGAGAAAGGGACTTTGTGTTGTTTGCATTCAGATTACGGTTAGTACTTTTAAATATAAGGATTAAAACGATTTAGGAAATAAACATATTACGCATGTTCATAAAATCATTCTTTAAAGTTTTGGCCGGAATAAACAAATGGATTATGCTCGTTACAGTCGCAAAGACTTGAACCGGCTGAGTAAATTTGATCAGGTTTTGATTGGCTATCGTTACTGGGTAACCAAAAATTCGCTGGATTAAGACGCTGCAATTACTTCAACATAATCTCTTATTTACCTTTTAATCAGGTAATTATAATACTATTACTTCACTGGCAATGTAAGACCGATGATTTTAAGCAGGCTTTTTTATGCCTAAAATTATTGTGTAATTATGCACACATAAATGCATTTATTTTGATGTAATTTGATTAATATTGTGTAGAAATGCACAATGTTTATGACTGATTACGAGCGCAAAAAGATTGAGATGGAGTTGAAGATATTCACAACCCGGAATTTCGAGAAGCCCTCAGCTTGCAGAAACCTGGAACAGATCAGGTTCTACGTACGGGAATTGTGTATGAAGATTGATGCCTTGGAGGCACACAGCAATTATGTGCCGCAATGGGCGTATTCGCTTCTGGCACAATACAATGCACAGCAGAATGCGATTATAGAACTGGAATTCAGAAACAGCTATAGCTGATGACGGCAGCCAAGGTATGCGCTACATCCCCTCTCCTATTCCACTGCAGTTTAGCTTTATCTATACTGCTACCGCCAATGCCTCCGGAAGGATGCAATATCACCGTGTGAAACCGGGGCAAAGCAAGCTTCGCATCAGCAGAACGGAGTTTATAAAAGCCTACAACGAAGCCCAAATCCTGGCAATTAATCCCTTACAACTGCACGGCCAGGATTCGGTATTTCAATTTGAGTTTTACATATAGCACTAGGCTTTATTCAGCACAGCCTCCAGATCGGCAGGGCTATACGCAATGGACTTGATCGTCTTATTATCCGATTTTCGGTATACCAGCCATTTACCATCTTCCTGCGTGTAGTAACATTCGGTACCGTCTTTCTTCAGATAATGGTCAACAGTGGCCTTCGCTTCTTCTTCAGTCTTGCAGGCCTTGCTCATGTTCGAGCGCTGCACTTCTTCAAAAAGTGCTTTAAACTTTTCGCCCAATCCAAATTCCAGAATCGCACCCGAAAGTACATATTGAATGTCGCACAACGCATCGGCAACACTTACGATATCCTTTTCAAGAATAGCAACTTCGAGTTCCTTTAGTTCCTCAGCAATTAACGCCACACGAAGTTTACAACGATCTTCGCCCGGTATAGCCGGTGCTGGCAGTATGGGATGTTTGAATGTAGTGTGAAATTCAGCGACTAGATTGAGTGCATCAGGTTGTTTCATAGTGTACAGGTATAAAATACTTACTAGTTAAATGGCATCCGCCTTAAAATTATAAATGTATTAGATTCTGTCAGATGTTATACTAACGCTATCTAATGTTGTGTCTGATCACAGACTTTCGCACGCAAATAAGGGAAAAAGAAAATTATCATTTTTTAATCCTGCGCTAATTTCACCATTCGGTGAAACCTATTCTGATAAAAAAGCGTATTTTTGTGAGCTATATGAAGAAATTCATTACCCTATTGGCGAAGAGGCTGATGACGCTGTTCACAGTGATCATCTTCTTCAACATGAACCTCTTTCTGGCGGAAGTGGAAGCACTTCGCCTGTTGGAGGACCGCGATATGGTAGAAAATATAGCAAAGCTTGTAGCAGGCTCTGCCAATGAAGAAGAGAAAGATATAGCAGGTTCTTCCGAAGAGGAAGCTTCACTGTTCTCCGAAATAGAAATTCCTTTCATACATCAATATTCTGATATATTCGAGAGTATTACACTGGATAGAAATTATTACCTCCATGCTGCGGATCGTTTACTGACACGCAGCTCAGAAATTGTCATCCCACCTCCCGAGGTCTGACATCTCTACATCTCCTTTTACTTTTTTAATACCGAAGAACGAAAGTGTTTCACGCCATCATGCGATTGCGTGAGTACGCCTGCCATTGTTCGCTGAAAGCGTAACGCGGTATATGTTTTTATCATCCTATTATTTCTATACACATGCAAAATGTTTCAAACCCTTTTGGGAATTTTAAATATGATATACCAGCCAGTGTAGTTGTATTCCTGGTGGCACTGCCGCTATGCCTCGGTATTGCCCTTGCTTCCGGAGCACCACTCCTTTCCGGTATTATCGCTGGTATTGTTGGAGGCATCGTTATCGGCTCACTGAGTGGTTCCAATTTAAGTGTGAGCGGCCCTGCCGCCGGTCTTACCGCCATCGTTATTCAGGCTATACACGATCTCGGTGCTTACCAGACATTTTTACTGGCCGTTGTTATTGCCGGTATACTTCAATTTATACTCGGGCTGTTGCGTGCCGGATCCATTGGCCATTTCTTTCCGTCAAGTGTAATCAAAGGCATGCTCTCCGCTATCGGGTTGATCCTTATCCTGAAACAGATTCCGCATGCTCTGGGGTATGATAAGGACTATGAAGGTGATGAAGCTTTTTTTCAACCGGATGGCGAGAATACATTCAGCGAGATTCTTTCAGCGGTCAATTATCTTTCTCCGGGAGCCATTGTAGTTTGTTTGGTAACAATTGGTATTCTGATTCTGTGGGATAACCCGGTATTGAAAAAGCACAAGATATTTCAATATATACCGGGGCCGCTGGTAGCTGTACTTACAGGGATTATTTTAAATATAATCTTTCAATCGTCCGGAACCATCTTCGCAATACAACCTGAGCACATGGTAACGCTGCCGATATCAAAAAACTTTGATGATTTTTTATCGCTCTTCTCCGCCCCCGACTTTAGTCAGATCGGAAATCCGAAGATATATATTACGGCCATTACCCTGGCACTGGTGGCAAGTCTGGAGAGTCTGCTGAGTATAGAGGCTTGCGACAAGTTAGACGAGTTCAAGCGCATTACACCACTTAACCGGGAGCTTCGTGCGCAAGGTATCGGTAATTTTGTTTCCGGTCTTATCGGCGGGTTGCCCATTACCGCAGTGATTGTACGTTCATCCGCCAACATCAACTCCGGGGCGCGCACCAAGTTGTCAACTATATTGCACGGCCTCATGTTGTTAACAGCCGTGGTGTTTATACCGACTGTGCTGAACATGATTCCTTTGGCTGCACTGGCTGGTATATTATTGATGACGGGATATAAACTTACCAAACCTTCGCTTTATCGCGAGATGTTTCGTAAGGGCTGGGAGCAATTTATACCCTTCATCGTTACGATCATTGCCATTCTCATTACCAATCTGCTGGTAGGTATATTTATCGGTATCGTTGTGGGTGTGTTCTTCGTGCTGAAAAGTAATTTTTACGAAGCCATTTCTATTGTAAAGCATGGTGACAATTACCTGCTTCGCTTAAATTATAGTGTTTCGTTCTTAAATAAATCTATCCTACGACAAACCTTCGAGCGTATTCCCGAAGGCTCGAACCTTATTATCGATGGCGGAGGTTCGCAGTTCATTGATGCTGACATCATTGAAACGATCCAGGATTTTATTCTGAATGCTCCAAGCCGGAACATCCAGGTAGAATTAAAAAAGAGCTTTTCATCCGCCAGTGAATTTTTCAGAAAGTCAAACTAATATCTCATGGAATCATACAAAAAATTAATTCTTCAGAACAAAGCCTGGGCGCAAGAGCGCATAAAACATGATCAGGAATATTTTAAACGGCATCAGTTTGTACAGACACCGGAGTTTCTCTGGATAGGCTGCTCCGATAGTCGTGTACCGGCCAACGAAGTAACCGGCACCGAGCCGGGAGAAATCTTCGTACATCGTAATATTGCCAACCTGGTGGTGCACACCGACCTGAACCTGCTTAGTGTATTGCAATATGCCGTACAGGTGTTGAAGGTAAAGAACATCATTGTATGCGGCCACTATGGATGTGGCGGTGTGCGTGCCGCGATGACGAATAATGAATACGGGCTGCTGAATAAGTGGCTTCGTAATATCAAGGATACGTATCGATTTCATCGCGAAGAGCTGGAGAAGATCGAGAACTTGGATGAGCGAGCAGATCGCCTTACCGAGTTGAATGTAATTGAGCAGTGTAACAACCTGGCCAAGACCTCCATTGTGCAGCGTGCCTGGAAAGAAGAACATCGCCCGAATATTCTGGGATGGGTGTATCACATCGAAAACGGTCTGCTGGACGAGGTTTGCAAACTTGATTATACCACCAAGCTCGATCCGATCTATCAATACATCATTGAGTAGTAAGCGCTTGGGCGCCTAATATTTTGACGTTCAGGGCACTTGTTCAGCCGAACATTGTGCCCTGAACTTTGAAACCCCGAGCCGGCTTGCCATATTTGCGCCACTGTAGAAAAATGAAAAAGAATTTTGTAGAAGAACTGCGTTGGCGCGGCATGGTACACGATGTAATGCCGGGCACAGAAGAACAACTGAATAAAGAAGTTACAGCCGGATACATAGGGTTTGATCCTACGGCAGATTCCCTGCACATTGGTCACCTGGTGCAGATTATGACGCTGGTGCATTTTCAGCGTTGCGGTCATAAACCTGTAGCGCTTGTAGGCGGTGCCACCGGCATGGTGGGTGATCCTTCCGGCAAATCTGCCGAACGTAATCTTCTCTCTGAAGATGTACTGCGGCACAACGTAACCTGTGTACACCAGCAGTTAGAGAAGTTCCTGGATTTTAGCGGATTGAACGGTGCCGAGATGGTGAACAACTACGATTGGTTCAAAGAGTTTCGTTTCCTCGATTTTATTCGTGACGTAGGCAAACACATTACTGTAAATTATATGATGGCGAAAGATTCTGTACAGAAGCGTCTGGAAACCGGATTGTCGTTTACTGAATTTACATACCAGCTTGTGCAGGGCTACGACTTTTATTGGCTATATGAAAACAGGCACTGCAAACTGCAGATGGGTGGTTCTGATCAGTGGGGAAATATAGTTACCGGCACAGAGCTGATCCGAAGAAAATCGGATGGAGATGCCTTTGCCTTGACAACCAAGTTGATTACAAAAGCAGACGGCACCAAGTTCGGTAAAACCGAAGGAGGCAACGTATGGCTTGACCCTAAAAAGACATCACCCTATAAGTTCTACCAATATTGGTTGAATGTATCGGATGAAGATGCAACCAACTTCATTCGCATCTTTACGCTGAAAACAAAAGAGGAAATTGATGCGCTCATCGCTGAGCACACTGCTACACCGCACCTGCGCAAACTTCAGCAGGCATTAGCCCAAGACATCACGATTACCGTTCACTCAGCAGAAGAATATGAGAAAGCTGTGAAAGCTTCAAATATACTCTTTGGTAACTCTACAACCGAAGATCTGCAAGGGTTAGATGAAGATACGCTGCTGGCATTATTTGACGGTGTACCGCAGACTACGATCAGCCGTAGTTTGCTTGATGAATGTGCCAGTGTAACCGATCTGCTTTCTGTTACCACGGGCAATCTTGTATTTCCTTCAAAAGGCGAAGCGCGTAAAATGATACAGGCCGGCGGTGTGAGTATAAATAAAATAAAGCTTGCTGATCCAAATCAAAAAGCTTCGTTCGAACTGTTGCAGGGTAAATACTTACTGGCACAGAAAGGGAAAAAGAATTATTACCTCATAAAGGTAGACTGATCGCTGGTTCACTTGCTTACTTGCAAGAAATCATAAAAATAAAGCTGCCCATTTCTGAGCAGCTTTATTAATTATAAGCTGACAATAAAATTATTTACCAAGCTTGATCAGTTTATAGCCAATAGAGAATTGCCATACCTGATTCTTGATCGTTGATGTTGACGCACCTGAGTTAATGTCTGACAATCCTAAATTGTATCGACCATCAATGGTCAATCCAAAAGGAAGATCCCATCCAAGACCAAGCGCCAGGCTTACATCTGATTTCTTTATATCATTCTTGATGCTCTGTTCGGTAACTTTTCCGGTTGTTGAATCGTAGTCTTCCGCTTTCGCTGAAGTAAGGAATCCAAACTGAGGACCGGCATGAATATTAATGCCTGCAATAGTATATAGTTTCACCAGAATTGGCACATTCACGTAGCTGAAATTTGCCTTCAAATCAGGGCTGCCGCTATATTTGAATGTTGAGCCTTGTTGAGAGAACAACACTTCTGGCTGTATACCAATCTTTGAAAACTTAATTAATGCGAACGCACCTGCATGAAAACCAGTTCTGTTCTTATAGTTGGTGCCAACACTTTCGCTTGTATTGAGATTGGCGAAATTAGGCCCCGCCTTAATACCGATAGCAAGCTGTGCCTGCGCAAATGCTCCTACACTGATAAGCGTGAGCACTGCAATCATTAAAAACTTTGGTCGATTGTTTTTCATTGTTTCTGAATTTTGTTTAGAACTTGTCTATACTACAATAAAAATTATACCATAGTATATCTCATAACAGGAGCAAAGATAATGCCTGTGCACTAAAAAACCTCTGGCTGCTGGCAGAGGTTTTTAGGCGTTATTCGTTACACGTTAAGCGTTATTAGTACACCCCACTTGCACATGCATACGATTAGCTGATAACGGTTAACGATTAACATTAGTTACTTCCAAGAAAGAAACGCACAGCCAGTGTCGGGTTCAGTGAATTTACCCCAAACGTAAAGGTGCTTCTCTTGTCGTTTTTTGCGTCTTTGTTCGGATCGTAAGAGGTATACTCAATACCCTGCAATTGCAGGTCCATAGCCCAGTGCTCGTTGAAGAAATATGAGAAGCCGGGAGAGATGTAGAAATTGAATGTACCGGACTTCGTTTCATTAGCTCCATCGGGTTCTGTTTTCGTAGTACCAAACTGAAAGCCAGCCTGTCCGAAGAAAGCAAATTTATCGTTGTTGGTAAATTTATAGTAACGAACAAAAGGCCCTGCCAGGAAAGTTTTCACTTTATCATCACCGCCAAAGCCATCATCTGTTTTAGAGGATGACAAAGAAAGATCGAGACCAACAGAAAGATTATCGATAACAAAATACCCTACGCTTGGAGAAAATTCAACCTGAGAGTATTTACGATCTTCTCCTGAAGTCTCCTGACGTTGTGATGTATAGCCTATACCACCTCCGAACATGAGACTACCCTGCGATGTTTGTGCATACACGGTTGACATAAATGCACCGAAGGACAAAAGAACTGTGATTAACTTTTTCATAAGACGTTTGATTGTTAGTTGCGCAAATGTTAAACAAACAATCAAACGGAGAAAATATACAGCGGTTAAGGTACAAGGTTATCTAATAAACTGCCATTAACTTCGTTAGGTAGCGTTATCTGAAGGTTGGCTTGATTTTTTACTGCTCGTTGTATGGTAGCTATAGCATGATCATTACGTGCCCATGCTCTTCGTGCTATACCATTGGTAACATCGAAATATAGCATGTTCTTCAATTTACGATCGGCCTCTGCACTGCCATCCAGTAATAAACCGAAGCCTCCGTTGATTACTTCACCCCAACCTACACCACCACCGTTGTGAATAGAAACCCAGGTCGCGCCACGGAATGAATCACCAATGACATTATGTACGGCCATATCGGCTGTAAACCGGGAGCCATCGTATATATTGGAAGTTTCCCGATAAGGACTGTCTGTTCCGGATACATCATGGTGGTCGCGCCCCAATACTACCGGGCCGATCTTTCCCGAACGGATAGCTTCGTTGAACGCCTGGGCTATACGCATTCTGCCTTCGGCATCGGCATAGAGTATACGTGCTTTCGAGCCCACCACCAGTTTATTCTGACGAGCCTGAACAATCCACTGTACATTGTCGCGAAGTTGAGGGTGAATGTCATGCGGTGCATTTTTCAATATATCTTCCAATACATCTTTCGCAAGCTGGTCAGTATATTCCAGATCGCTGTCATTGCCGGAAGTGCACACCCAACGGAACGGACCAAAGCCATAATCAAAGCATAAAGGCCCCATGATGTCTTGTACATACGAAGGGTATCGAAAGTTTATTCCATCCTTTGCCCACACATCTGCACCTGCACGTGACGCCTCAAGTAGAAATGCATTACCATAGTCGAAGAAGTAAGTGCCGCGTGCCGTATGTTTATTGATCGCTGTTGCATGCCGCTGCAGCGATGCCTGTACGTTTGTTTTAAACGAAGCAGGATCAGCCGACATCATCCGGTTGGCTTCTTCCAGTGTAAGTCCCACCGGATAATAGCCTCCAGCCCACGGGTTATGCAATGATGTTTGATCTGATCCCAGGTCGATATAAACATCTTCTGCATCGAACTTTTCCCAAACATTCACTACATTTCCCTGGTATGCCAGCGAAACGACTTCCTTCTTGGCCTTTGCTTCGCGTACACGCCTTACTAATACATCAAGATCGGTTACTACTTCATCTACCCAGCCTTGCTCGTGCCTCTTCTGTGTAGCCTTCAGATTTACTTCCGCCACCACCGTTATACATCCTGCTATATTTCCGGCTTTGGGTTGTGCGCCACTCATGCCGCCAAGCCCTGATGTTACAAACACTTTCCCGGCGAGCCCCTCTCCTGCTTTGCTGATCATGCGACCGGCATTGAGGATGGTGATGGTAGTGCCATGCACAATTCCTTGCGGACCGATATACATATACGAGCCTGCCGTCATCTGGCCGTATTGGGTAACGCCTAAGGCATTGTACCGTTCCCAATCGTCTTGTTGGGAGTAGTTGGGAATCATCATACCATTGGTGACTACACATCGCGGTGCTTCCGGAGAAGATGGAAATATACCCATGGGATGCCCGGAGTACATGTGCAGGGTTTGTTCATCCGTAACTTCTGCGAGGTACTTCATGGTGAGCAGATACTGCGCCCAGTTCTGAAATACGGCACCGTTGCCGCCATACGTAATCAGCTCATGCGGATGCTGCGCTACAGCAGGATCGAGGTTGTTCTGAATCATAAGCATGATTGCTCCCGCCTGCTGCGACTTGTAAGGATATTCCTGTAAAGGTCTTGCATACATGGCATAGTCCGGACGGAATCTATACATGTATATTCTGCCGAACCTGATCAATTCCTCGTAAAACTCAGGAGCCAGTACTGCATGATGTTTTGGATGAAAATAACGCAGTGCATTCCGTACCGCCAATTTCTTTTCTTCTGCACTGAGTATATCTTTTCGCTTCGGTGCATGGTTTACCGAATCGTCATATACTTTAGCTTCCGGCAATTCATCCGGTATACCTTGCAGTATTTGTTCTTTAAAACTCAGTGCCATGTACGCGAAAATCTTCCGGTTTAAAATGTGTCTTGGTAAATTTGTAGCCGATATCAAACAGGTCTTTTGCCTTGTTCAGATCGAAGCCGCTTACTTTGCCTACATCAGGCGGCTCAATCAGAACATCGCACAGGCCTTTGCTCATAATTGTATTACCATTGATCGCGATGAGCAAGCTGCGCTCGATCACATTGCGAAAATTCTTTACATCTGCATCTTCCGCTATATAATTGCAGTGAGAGCCAATCAGAAAATCGCACTTATCGCGGATGGACGCTGCGGGCAGGTTATCAACGATTCCACCATCTACAAATGTACAATCCTGAAAATGTATGGGGTTAAAAACGGCAGGCACACAACAGGATGCCAGTATGGTAGGTATAAGTTCTCCCTTAGTAAAATAAACTCCCTTTCCCTTTCGGATATCAGTCGCGGCAATCGTCATCGGTAACTTGAGCGACTCGTATGTATTCTCCGGTATATAGCGCAGCAATACTTCGCGTAATCCTTCCAGGCTAAAGAGCCCCGTCCACGCCCAGGCGGGGCGCATCGACCTGAACAAGCTTGTAGAGAGTACAATCTCCAATATTTTTTCCGGTTTATAGCCATAGGCATACAGTGAGCCTATAATAGAACCCGCACTGGTGCCTGCCACGCAACTTGCCTGCACACCAAATTCTTCAAGAGCCTTGAGTACGCCTATGTGCGATATACCTCGTGCTCCACCGCCGGAGAGTACAATACCAATCTTCATAATTTATAATATTTCTGCCAAAGGAAATGTTCGATCGAGTCTTACACCTTTTTCAGTATGCTTTACGGTGCAGCATTCGTTGAGCGGATCGTGCTCCAGAAAAAGTATATATCCGTTATCGGCAGCTTCGTTCAGAAATTTCTCTTTTTCTTCCAGCGTCAAGAGAGGCCGGGTGTCGTATCCCATCACATAGGGTAAGGGTATATGACCTACAGATGGCAAAAGATCAGCCATATAACATAGGGTATAATTCTTATAGCGGATCCTGGGTATCATCATTTTATCCGTATGCCCGGAAACATAGTATATATCTCCGGCAGGAGAAGATGATCCTTCTACAAAATGCAGTTGACCGCTTTGCTCCATCGGCAAAATATTTTCTTTGATGAAGGAAGCTTTCTCACGGGGATTAGGCCTGGTGGCCCATTGCCAATGATCTGCATTAGACCAATACCTGGCGTTCCTGAAAGTCATTTCCAGTTTTGAATTTTCATACCGAACGCCACCACCACAATGATCAAAGTGCAGGTGCGTGAGAAACATATCGGTGATATCTGGTTCTGCAAACCCTTTTTTATTCAATGACCTGATGAGGTTATCATCTCCATGCAGGTAATAATGACTGAAAAATTTAGCATCCTGTTTATTACCGATGCCGTTGTCGATGAGCGTGAGCTTGTTACCATCTTCTATGAGCAGGCAACGCATAGCCCACGTACATAAATTATTCTCGTCAGCAGGATTGGTCTTCTGCCAGATGGACTTGGGCACTACGCCAAACATAGCGCCTCCATCGAGCTTGAAGAGGCCGGTATTGATTACATGTAAATTCATCTCGTCTATCGCTATACAAGGGATGGGTATAACCGTGTAAGCCGGTGCTTAAGGTATCGGGATTTTTATAAAAAAGAAAGGCCGCCTTATGGCAGCCTTCACAAAATGTATTCAGGTTCAGGTTACTCTTTTACTACACCCATTGAACAGAACTTGTCGATGCGCTGATCGATACGTGTTTCGGGTGAAAGCGCCTGTAATTCTTTTGTTGTTTCAAGTATAACGCGCTTAATCTCTTTGGCCATCCACTTTACATCGGTGTGTGCACCGCCAAGAGGCTCTTTAATGATGCCATCCACGAGCTTCAATGCATGCATATCTTTAGCAGTAAGCTTCAACAATTCTGCTGCTTGTTCCTTGAAATCCCATGAACGCCAGAGAATGGTAGAGCAGTTTTCCGGAGAAATTACTGAATACCAGGAGTTCTCTAACATCAGCACGCGATCGCCGATCGCTATACCCAATGCTCCACCGGATGCACCTTCACCAATCACGATACATATCACCGGTACTTTCAGCCCGAACATCTCCTTCAGGTTTCGCGCGATCGCTTCACCCTGTCCGCGTTCTTCAGCTTCAAGCCCTGGAAATGCTCCGGGTGTATCAATAAAAGTTACAATGGGCTTGTTGAACTTCTCTGCAATTCGCATCAGGCGCAGGGCTTTACGATAACCTTCCGGGTTCGCCATACCGAAATTACGCAACTGGCGCTGCTTGGTATTGCGGCCTTTCTGCTGACCGATCAGCATAAACGTTTGGCCGTCAATGGTACCCAAACCACCCACCATCGCTTTATCATCCGACACAGTACGATCACCGTGCAACTCGATAAAATCAGTTGTGATTTCGTAAATGTAGTCAAGCGTATACGGTCTGTCCGGATGGCGGGAAAGCTGTACGCGTTGCCATCCTGTTAGATTCTCGAAAGTTTCTTTCTTGAGATCCAGAATTTTCTTTTCAAGCGCCTTCACGGCTGCCTGTACTTCCTTATCGCTGTCGCTGGCTAAACCTTTCATGTCTTCCAGTTTTGATTCCAACTCCGCAATAGGCTTTTCAAAATCCAATAGCATATAGTCGATTTTGTGGGCACAAAGTTAGAAGTATTGTGAAATATCGGTAATTAATCGGTGAGAAATGCAGGAAAAGAAAAACTTCTGCAAAATTTCAGAATATTACATTTTTAACGTATCCTCCAGCCCTCTATTACACTGTGTGGATGCCCGTTGTCCGTATGCATTGTCAAGGTATAATTCCGATGTGGTTGCTGCTATAGTTCCGACAGGATTAATGGCAACGGTATACCTGCTGTATAGCCGCTGCGTTGTCAACCTTTGCTATTCAAAAAAAATCCCACAGAAATCACAGAATTTCACAGAAGAAATCTGGAGTTTATATCTGTGATTTCTGTGAGAGCTTTTTACTCTTCAATGATAAACGTATGCGGACTGGTTTCGCTATAGAAGCGTTGAGTGTAATTTCGCCAGCGTGTTGTGAAGGCTTCACGAATGTCTTTTACATCGGTAACCTCAAGTTTGGAGATGTTGGTGCCCAGCATTTTTTGAACCTCGAGAAATTCCTGCCATTCTTCGGGCGAATAGAAAGTAACTTTTACATATCCTTCGCCGATGGGGCGGATTACCATTTTCATTTGTGGGTACGAAGTTTAAGATTTACGATAAAGGGATTTGACTAGCGAAGAAGTTTCCTGATCTTCTTGATGAGTTTATCCGTATCAACCGGCTTGGTAATGAACTCATTTACACCCAGCTTAAGAGCCAGGGCGATCACTTCTTCTTCCCCATCTGACGACAACATAATAATTGGTGTGTTTTTCTTTTGCTCTTCGCGAACGGTTTTTAAAACATCATCACCGTTGTGATACGGCATGTGGATGTCTGTTATAATAAGATCAAATGGAGTATTCTCGTGCAGATACTGCAAAGCCTTGCGGCCATCATTTGCCAGTACGGTTTCCATTTTTTCGTTTCGCAAAGCGATTTGAATGATTTGGAGAACCGCCTCATCGTCATCGCATACTAAGATCTTAGCCATTATTAGTCGGACTGAATTATGAAGCAGCAAGATAAAAGTATTCTGCGAAAACCAATGAAGCGATGTGTAACGAACCGTGACCGGTTCAACTCCAGATGGTATCGCACTGGTTTGGAAGCGAGATCATAAATGAAGTGCCTTTGCCTTCGTGCGACTCAATTTCGATCGTGCCTTTCAATGTTTGAATGGTGTCTTTTACCAGGTACAGGCCCAATCCAGTTCCCTCCGACTGCGAGGTAGCACGGTAAAACATGGAGAATATTTTAGAGAGATATGTTTTGTTGATGCCTATACCGTTATCCTTAATGTGAATGAGAGCTTGTTCACGTGTTATGTCAACAGTAACGTGTACAAACGGATCGGGCTTAGAGTTATCCATATATTTGATGGCATTGGAAAGAAGATTATTCAATACCGTTGATACGCGATAGCTGTCTGAATAAAAAAGACAAGCCTGGGTAACGTCAAGCTGTTTCCGAAGTCTGTCAAATCCTTTCATGAACTTCATTTGCTCGAGTGTATCTTCCAATAATTTTCTGAAATCAATTTTCTCCAATGCGGTCTCATGCCTGGCGTTTTTGGCAAGTTTCAGCACATCGTTAATGGAGGTGTCCAGTTTTCGGATGCTGCTCTCCATCATCTGAAAGTAGTGCGCAAGATTTTTACTCAATGATATACCCTCTTGCCTGGCAAGATCCAGCAGTCCAAGTACAGAGTTCAACGGTGAGCGCAGGTTGTGTGCTACGCCATAGATCATATTCTCTAACTCCTTGTTGGTTCTGGTAAGTTCTTCAACTTTCGAGAGCAATTCTTCCCGCGTTGCTAATGAGTTATTGCCATGCCGTATGGCTTTCTGAATAGCCAGCGGTAATCGATGCAGATCAGATTTCAAAACATAGTCGTTCACTCCCTGTCGTATAAAGTTACCTGCCTGCACCTCCGACACGCCACCACTCACCACAATAAACGGAATTACAGGATTCACCTTTCTCGCCATCGACAATGCTTCCAATGAATTGAATTGAGGCGTTGCATGATCGGAAAGAATGATATCTGCTTTATACTGGGTGAGTGCTTCGGCAAATTCTTCCTGCGTGTCTACCGGTTTGATCTGAAAATCAAGCCCGGCTTTTTTAAGCGTCATCGACATGAGCTCGATGTCTTCAGGCACATCTTCAATCAACAGAATCTTTAGCTGCGTCTCTCCAGCAGCCTCATCGTATTCAAGGCCTTCACCGGACTCTCCCAGTTTGTTTCGTGCATCTTCAATTGCCAATGATATGGTACTGTAATATTTTATATTGCCCTGATCATCCATGACTGGAGTCTGCCAGATGCGCTTGTCTTCTTCATCGCGAGCAGTAAGTGTAACCGAATAGGGATTTAATAATACCTGCTGATACTCTTCGGGAGATACGTATAGAATCGTGTTCGAACGGTCAATGATGGAAATCTCTAGTTTTAGCATTCCCACTTGTAGCGCCTTGTGAAAGACTTCCATAAAATTCCGGTTTCAAATTAACATGGGAGGTAAAAACACATGCCTAGAAAAAAGTACTTCAAGGGCAGATGATGAACATAGGTCAATTATTAAATTCCCCAATTATGGGGAATGAGGAAGATATGATAACCACTAACGGGTAACTAATAACGTGTGACTGATAAAATAATCATCACCAAAAGCCGAAAGCTACAATCCCATCAGTGGGTAAAGAAATACGGACACTCAACATCTTTGTGCACTTTACGAATGCGCGTGCGGTAGTTGATCATGAACTCATGGGTTCCTTTGGAGTAGCCACCTATGGCAGAAGTAGTCCAGTCGTAAGAGTAAACAAATTGAAATTTCTCGCTTAGCTTAAAACTAAGGAAAGTGATGATGGCATCGCCGGTACGATATGAATTTCCGATACTGATTATATCCTGGAAGATGACATTCACATTGAAATCTGCGCTGAGGGGTGTACCATCCTGTACACGCAGTAGAAACGAAGGACTGATCTTTACTTTCTCCATGCGATCAACCGTAAAGTACGTTCCTGCATGCAGGTAATACACGCGCGGAATCGCAAGCTGTTCAAACGAACCTTTAAAAAAATCGGCATGCTTCAATATCGTGGGCACAGAAAAGCCGGCAAACATTTTTTTGTTATAGTAAAATATACCACCACCAAAGTTAGGCCGGAGTTCATTGAAAAAACCGTTGAAGATCGGATCACCATCCACCTTCATATTCAATTGTGTGAAATCTGCTTTAAAATTATTAAAACCTCCCTGCACACCCAGCGACAACACACCACCTTTGAGGCCTTTGATTCTATAGGCATAACTGCCATATAGACCCGTGTTACGGTAACTCCCAATCTTGTCGTTTGTTACCAGCAGGCCCAGCCCTACCTTTTCGTTCCTGAACGATGAGTGCACACCCAGCGTAGATGTTACGGGAGCGCCATCAAAGTTAATCCACTGATTACGATAGCTCAGAGAAGCACTCAGCTGCACGTGGCTTCCCGCATACGCCGGGTTAATCAGGAGTCCATTAAAAATATACTGTGAGTATACTATATTATGCTGGGCGTGCAGTTGCCACGGAACCAACATTACCCCAGCCAACACGATATAGACAATAAGTTTTTTCATATATATTTAGTTCAGCAGTTCGAGATATCCTGTTTTTGCTTCCGAGCCATCACCTTTTTCAATAATATAGAAGTATGTACCGTCTGGCAGATGGTTGCCGAGTACACTTATACCTTTGTTGGAAACTCCGTTGAAGATTGCGTCCTGGTTGTTATAACCATGTTGCTCATATACCAGTGTTCCTGCACGGTTATAGATGCGAACGCGGTTGTTCGGATAACTTTCGATACATCCAATTTCGAAGAAGTCGTTCATGCCATCGCGGTTGTTCGAAACAGCATTATATATATTGATCTCTGGTTTGATCTCGAAAGGCAATGTCTTGTCGCAGTGCAATGAAGTGTATGCTGTTACCTGGAAGAATCCGGCAGGCAAGCCTTCCAGCATCGGACCATTCAACGTTACGCCATTAATATCCCACTCGATCGTCTGTATATCACTACTGTTCTGCGGGATCAATTTCACTGTACCATTCTCTTCACTACAGGTTGATGGCGTTGTTGCCAGAATGAAATCAGGATATACAAAAATCTTGTTCACGGTTCCGGGTACGGGAGCAGAAGAACATCCCGATATGCGTTCAACAGCCGTTACCACGTATTGTCCTGCATCCAGGAAAGCGTATACTTCGCCCACACCGTCAGGATTTTTCTTCACACTTGTCCCATCATACCAGTTGAAAGTATAGTCGGTTATATTACCATTGACGGAAGCCGATAGTGCACCATTCAATTCCACGCAATCGGTTCGGTTCGCTACCAGAACCACTTGTGGCAGCGGTACAGGTATGGGAGCATTTTGTATAGTAATGCTGTTATTGCCGGTACATCCTGTAAGCTGATCCGTTGCCTGCACAAAATATGTCATAGCACCCAGGTTGGTTGCCTGAGGTCCGGTGAAATAAGGCGTTCCGCTAATTGCCTTTTCATACCAGTCAAATATATACCCGATGATCTTCCCCCCTACATCTGCCTGTGCGGCACCATTGCGTTTGGATGGATCACAATACGTAAGCGGTGCAATGGCTGTAATATTTACTACCGGATATATTCGGCCATCCGTAACGGTGGCTGTATCGGGCAATGCACTACAGAAGCTCAGCGTAGGATGCTTCGCGATAGCCGTATAGGTACCCAACGGTGCTGTTAATACTTCACTACCAGTAAAATCGGGTGTAGTGCCTACTACGGTTCCTTTATACCATTCATAATTATATTGATTACCATCGCCTTTTGATACAGTCGCGAACAGACTTCCATCAGCAGTTACGCAGCTTGCCAACGGTACGGCAGACGCCAAGGTCTGCACCGTAATTGTATCAGTCTTGAACTTGTAAGTAGCATCTGCAAAACAGTTTGTAGCAAGATTTGTTACGCGCACTGTATATATACTGGTTGCTGTATACGGTATACCATTCAGCTGAGAATCTGAATCGACAGGTGCTCCTGATGCGGTGGGACCAGAATACCACAGAAACTTGTAGTTGCTAAGGTTAGGACTATTATCCGCGATTACGCTCAATGATCCGGTTACTTCAGGAAGCTCACATACAGTTGGGTTGCTAAAGGCATCCAGAGTGATTACCGGAGGTGCAGTGTGATCTTCAACCACGCCAACGGTTAATGTAGAAGTACAGCCGAGTGTGTTGGTAGCCTGCACATAGTATGTACCCGCTAACAGATTGGGAGATACCGGATTGGATGACATTGGTGTGATTGCATTGGCTGAAGCATCAAACCACTGGAATGAGAAGTTGGCAAGATCAGCCGGATTGGTCATATCAAATGTAGTTGTTACGCCCGCCAGTACCTGCGTTACTTTATTCACTACAATCGAACCATCGATCGTTGGAGGACATTGTGTTTGAGGCGATACTGTAATCAAGTTGTTCAATACTGGTATCTCCCGATTCAGATGAATGGTCTTGATCGTTGCACATCCGTTGTTCGGAGTGATAACATCCGATACACGAACAGTATAGTCACCATCCTGCAAATTGCTCATCACTGGACCCGATCCGACGAAGTTGGCAGGAGCTGTATTATTTATACCCGTGAACCAATCAAACTGATAGCCTGCTGTTACACCGGTGGTTGTTCCTTCCGTTACAGAAGCAGAGAGCTTACCAGTATAATTAGTGTTGCATGCAATATTCGGAGCCACTTGGGCCACAGCCACATTGGGATTGACATGAGCATCATTGATTATAAATGGTGTAAGGGAGGATTTACAATTGGAAGTTGTATTCACAGCTTCTACAAAATAATTACCGGCTCC
>NZ_DAIQRQ010000033.1:0-54013 GCF_036786105.1 Ohtaekwangia sp. | reverse complement strand
CGAAGTAAAAGAAAACAAACGCCTCAGCGAAGAAAACAAAAAACTATATGAAGCTCTGCTCAAAGAGAAAGATGAGAAGATTGCGTTGTTGAAGAAGATGTTGGATAAATAAATCAGCAGCTACCTTAAATGGCCTTACATGATACAATTAAAAGCACTACTTGTAGGATCAGGGGACAGTTACTTAATAGAAAAAAATAGTCAACGCTATCTAATAGACGCAGGAGGCAGCCAAGAGATTATTAAATCTCTGGTCAAGGGACATATAGACTTGGCCATATGTACTCACAATGATTCAGACCATAGCAACGGTTTTATTGGACTTCTCAAAAGCCCTACGCATGACATCAAGGAAATCTGGCTTCCTGGAGTTTGGGCAAGCGTCATTAAATTTATTAAAGAAGGGTCTTATTTTACGGCGAAGCCCAGAGAGATATCAATTGAAGAAATCACCAAGGAAGCTGAGATCCTGCAATTGTTAGAGGATGATGATGAGGATATTGACAACTTTACAGATGAACTGGTTGAATTAGAAAGTATTTCAAGCGCTAAACATCTTCCCTATAGATTAGATTTATACCATCCAACATATGAACCAGTATTTAGGGTCATCAAATATAACATTGATCGAATTCTGGAAATTTGCAGACTTGCTTATGAGAGAGGAACTGTAATTAGATGGTTTTTCCCCAGTTTGAATGAAGGTTCGATTCGAAGGAATTTTAAGCCAATAAATTCCAATTATGGTCTTAAAATGAAAAAGGTAAAAGGGAATGACCTGTTATCCTTTTACAAACTTGCCTACCTAACAAGTCAAAATAAACATTCTTTGATATTTGAATACCTCAATAATAGCAAACCAATTGCATTATTTACTGCCGATGCAACGATCGACAATCAAAGACTTTATAAAGATCAAATAATAGTAACTGCGGCGCACCATGGAGCTGAATCTAACAAAATTATATATAAAAATATTCAAGGCAATTTAATTTGGGTAAGAAGCGATAGGCCTTCAAGTAAAAGGCCATGTCAGAGCTTCTTAGATCTTAGTGATAAATATTGCCTAAGATGTACAAAGCAAAAAACAGGGAAGAAAGAGGAAGAAATTGTCTTTGAATTTAAAAACCAAAATTGGACAAAAATTTCTGGATTGAAATGCGATTGTTGAGCTGAAATTAATACTCCATTAAGTCTAAACGGGGGCACCGTTCGCTTTATATCACGGACCTCTAGGACTCTGATGCTTAGAAGCAAAAATTGTTCAAGTAAAAGTTACATTCTTCTCCAACCAAAAACTATGTGCCACAATGTTAGGTGGCAACCACCGTGGACAGATTAACAATGAAAGAAATAAGTATCGTCATTGAAAATTTCGAAAAAAATGAAGACGTTACAGGCTTTGACTTGCTTTGTGTCGAGAAGGTTGAACACATAGACAAGGTTACAAGTTGTTCACTGGCAACAATTATATTAGACAATGGAAAAATAGTTTTAAGAATTAAATTCGAATGGAAGGAAGATAGTGGAATTGAGGAATCAGATTTTCTTTATATCCCGGAAACTGCCACTCTTTTCTTCAGATCTAAAAATCAATGGGGAACAATTGACATTAAAAACAAAACATTAAAGCGACATGAAAGCTCTATATGGGAGCCATTGATTCGTAATAAGGGTGAATACATATTAATTGAGGACGATTTAAAGGCGGAATCAACTAAACTTAATGGGGACAAAATTGATTCTGTTCCTATCGACCCACCGACAACATCAAAAGAATTTGAAGGCTGGATTGAATACAATAGTCCGATTTTTGGCAGGCAAATCTTAAAAACAAAATAGTGGCAGGACGAGGCCATTAACACCCGTCAGAGTCACCGGCCTCCGGGACTCTGATGCTTAGTAGCAAAATCGCTATCTTAAAGTATATATAGTCTATAAAAAGGTATTAATAAATGAAAAGCCCCCAAGACTTCTTTACAATTTATAAGCAATCGGCATGGGATAAAGACACCGAAAGTATGATTGCATTGTATCATACCGATGTTGTGATTTTTGATATGTGGACGCAAGGATATCAAACAGGCCTGGCAGAATGGTCTACTGTTATAAAGGATTGGTTAGGTTCTTTAGGAGACGAAAAGGTTAATGTGATATTTGATATGATTGAAATTCACGAAGGTAACGATGTTGGATTCGGGAGCGCGTTGATTACCTATCAGGCCATTTCAATCAACAATGTCATTGTAAGAAGTATGAGAAACAGAATTACGCTCGGGTTTATCAAACAGGAGAATGAATGGAAAGTAGTTCATCAACATACATCCTCTCCTATCAATGCTGACCTTCAGGCTATTTTAGATTTTTAAATAATGAAAGCACTTGGCTTCTGCAATCCTCTTCAACAAGACCTGCATTTCAATAAATTGAGATAAAACCTTAAATTGTAATTCAAATTGACGAAGATGAAAAAAGCGATTGTAATGGACTCAATTTCAAAGCTGCCTGATGAGTTTTCGATAGATGAAATAATTGAAAGACTGATAATAATTGAGAAGATTGAGAAGGGCCGGCAACAAATAAAGGATGGCAAAGTTAACACAGAAGAGCAGGCAAAAGCGAAACTCGGTAAATGGCTAAGCTGATCTGGACAGACCAGGCTATAGACGACCTCGGCTCCATTGGTGATTATATAGCTGAGAGTTCCGAGAAATATGCAAAGCTCACCGTTAAAAAGCTTTACGAAAGAGCAGACATCTTAAAAACATTCCCATTGTCAGGTAGAACTGTACCTGAAAAGAGCGATGAGAATATCCGGGAATTAATTGAAGGCAATTACAGAATCATCTACGAAATCGCTCCCAATAATATAATTTATATTCTAGCGGTTTATCATAGCGCAAGAGATCTACAATTTTAAATAGTGCCAAGTATATTAAACTCTTTGTTTCCGCAGAGTTTTTTGCCTCAAGGCCCTATATTTAGCATAAGAACCGGCCATTAATTAATCAATGCCATGCGAAAACTAATTGCTGCGATCAATATGACACTCGATGGGTTTTGCGACCACACGGCTATGATTGCCGATGACGAACTGCATGAACATTACAATGACCTGTTACGCAACGCAGGCGCGCTTGTATATGGCCGGATAACCTACCAGCTTATGGAGAGCTATTGGCCAACGGTAGTAAAAAATCCTACCGGCAACAAACCCACAGACGACTTTGCCGTGCTGATCGATAACATTCCCAAAGTTGTTTTCTCGCACACACTAAAAAATGTCGGTTGGAGAAATGTAACGCTGGCAAAGCGAAGCGTTGAAGAAGAAATTTTAGCACTCAAGCATCAACCCGGTAAAGACATTTGCGTTGGCAGCCCGAGTTTAATTATAGCCGCAATGAAACTCAATCTGATTGATGAATACCAACTCTGTGTTCACCCGGTTATAGCCGGAAGCGGTTTGCCTTTATTCAAAAGCATAAACGATCGCGTTATTCTTAAACTCCTGAAAACAAAAACTTTTAGCTCGGGCACGGTAGCGCTTTACTATGAGCCAATAAAGTAACGGTATTTATTCCGATCGAAGTCGCAGGCCTTCAGGGGCCGATGTTCAGTAGGGAAAATTTCATACATTAGTATAAGCCTATCCCCATTTAGCTATATGAAAAATTTACTTCGGCAGATCGCTGTAGCAACGTTCCTCATCTTAGCAGCATTGCCTTCACATTCTCAGGAAAAGTTAGTAAAAGTAAATGGCCACAACTTCAACACATACCAAAAGGGATTTGAGAAGAGGAAGAAAAATACCCCGGCAATTATTTTTGAAAATGGTATGGGAGTCGGGCTTGGTAACTGGGATCTGGTTATTGATCAGATAGCGAAGTTTGCCCCCGTTTTTGCTTACGACAGAGCAGGTGTAGAAAAATCTGACAAAGTATATCAAATGCCCACGCCAAAAGTAGTGGCTGATAACCTGAAGTCAATACTCACCACATTAAACATTGCTCCGCCCTATATTTTAGTAGGGCATTCCATGGGAGGTGTATATATAAGAGGCTACGCGGGGTTTTATCCGAACGATATCGCTGCTCTTGTTTTTATAGACCCGGCAGACTTCACCGAAACGAAACAACAATGGAATTCCATCTTCAGGGCTATAGGAGTACCCGAACAAAAAATTGATGAGATGTTATACGACCGCCTCTATACAAAAAGCAAAGTTGATTCTTTAAACTTTGGCCCCTGGAGTGAAGGTGAAGTTCTTGGCGATCTGAGGCGAACTGATTTTGCGGCGATCAATGATTTGCCAATGCCTGGTGTTCCTATCTACTTCCTGGTGGGAGGAAGGTTTGAAGTTCCACCCGACAGAAGAAGCAAAGACTTCGATCACGAACGTTTCTTTATAGTAAAATCAAACCAAAATATGGAACATTGGCGAAAGGTGATAGACGCTTCCGGTAAAGGCGGTGCTCTTATCTACCTTCCTAAAAGCGGGCATTATATACAACGAGATGAGCCAAAGGCAGTAATCAACGCACTAAAATTTATTATAGAGAACATATAGCCTACCAAAGAAGTGACTTGCTATTAGTCAAAATGAATGATATTATAAAATTTTCACGGCATCCAGATAGGTCTCTGGAATGAAAACCAGAAAAGAAAATTACCCTTACTTAACTGGAACTTCAGGCGATAGTTACCTCAGTCTTTACAGTGTCGGCAACTCAACTTCGCATGCTTCACACAACTACAGGTTAAGTCATTCTATTCCGGCAGATACTCACCGAGCAGATTCCAGTCCATAGCATTTCCCCAGCCGTGGCCGTGGTCGCTTACATTTTTTATTTTATGTCCCTCGCCTATCGTATAGTCGCCATACGCCAGCAATGCTAAAATTCGTCCGGGACGTAAATGCTCACTTGCCCAGCTAAGCGGAGAATTACCATAGGCATCTTTTGCTGTTTTGTCAGCTCCATTTTGAAGTAAAAATTCAATGGTTCGTTCGTCTGCGTAGGCTGCGGCTCTGTGCAGTGGTGTTTCGCCTTTTGTTTTTACATCACGCATAAAGGCACCTGTTTCAATACCAGAAATAGTTTTGGCGTTTACATCTGCTCCCTTTTCAACCAGCAATTTCACTACATAGAAATAGTATGGTCTGCCGGCCTTCGCCAAAGCATTATGCAGAGGTGTTTCGTTCGTGCCATATACTTTGGTGTTTACATCGGCTCCATTCTTTATTAAAAAATCACAGACTTTCCAATGACCAAAAAAAGCAGCGTTACCGAGTTCGGCGTTTACATCTATACTGCTCAAATCGCCACCGTTTTTCATTACAGCTTTCAGCCCAGTAGTGTCGTTATAGTATACCAGCCATTGCAAAGGTTTAATATCACCATCGTGGAGATATTTAGTCCATCCGGGCTTCTCCATTAACTCAACAATAAAATCGGTCCGGCCCTTGCTTATAAATGTCAGAATCTTTTCTGCTTCCATAAATTCATTTGATTTTGTATTACCGATGCCTAAGTTACCGCTACCTACTTATCGCTTGATTTTATGTCAAGTTACTACATTGTTTAACCAAAGTGCAAGGCCTGGCCATCAGCCGTACAGAGACTAAGTTTGTCTTTTAACATACTATTGAATATTTATTTTACCGCTATTGCGGCCTTCGTAAACCGTCCCCACGCTATGAACGCGGCTATAGCGCCAAACACTATATTAAAACCTATCGCTTCTGCTTCACCCCTGGCTATGTGAAAAATGCTGGCACATACCATCAGCACAATCAAGGCTATGGCAGCTATGGGGGTGAGTTTTGGCATTCTGCGGAGTAAAGCCGGCAGTATTAACCCTGCAGCTCCCAGCAGGTCTACTATACCCGTAAATTTTGCAAATGCTATCGGCACCTGCCCTACCCACGGCCACATAGCAGCCGCTTCTGCAGGTTTAAATAATTTCATAAAGGCTGCCCAAACAAGTATTACCGCTAACAGAATTTGCATAACCCAAAGGGTAATGTGGAGTACTTTCGAGGATTTCTGTTGATTCATCATCTTACTATATTTTTTCTTCGTTGATCACACAAACCTATCTATATTTACTTTCCATTTGATAGTACTTTCCTCCGGGATAGTGCTATACAAAAGGATAGTAACGGCAAATCAAACACTCAAGACATGTTAACCAAAGGCGGATGCCCCACAAACATGCTTTCCATTCGCGATGCCCTGGAAGCATTGGAAGGGAAATGGAAGCTGCTTATCTTGTTCTCGCTATCGTCAGGTCCGAAGCGTTTCCGGCAGATAGCGAAAGAGGTGAATGGCATCAGCGATAAAATTCTATCGAAAGAATTAAAGAATTTGGAAGCCAATAAACTGATAAGAAGAGATGTTTACGATATGTTTCCTCCGGCAGTAGAATACTCCATTACACCGCATGGCCTGTCGCTCGAAAAAGTAATGGACGAACTGCATTTCTGGGGGCTGTCGCATCGTAAAAAAATTATGGGGAAGTGAGAAGCTATATCTATACTTCAGCTATTGTACACCAAGCAATAAAACCCTAACAATATCTTTATGAAACCATTTATCTTAACCTCCCTCAGTGCTATCATGTTAATAGCCACTGCTTGTGACGATTCGTCTGCTGATCTCGACAAGCAAGTATCCATTTCCTTTAACAGCGCAAACTGGACAACCACCAGCACCACGTGGGAAATGACTCCGGCCTCAACACACCTCATCAAATTCAACAAAGATTATTATGCAGACCTCAGCTCCATTGTATTTGTAGCCACACTTGCCGTCCAAGACGGAGATGAAAACAACACATGCTCCGTAAAGCTCTATAATGTAACCGATGGTACCGACATTACTACTACCGACCTGACCTCTACCAGCAGAACGCTGGAATGGAAAGAAAGCGAAAACATCATCGACAAGCTGCCGAGTAAAGAAATTGAAATAGCCATTATGTTAAAAAGCAGCGATGGCAGTGGATGGGTTCAGGTAAGTACGCCATCGCTTATGCTTTATAGGAAGTAGTAAACAAAATATTTCCAGTTCAAGGTCATAAAATCTAATTTAACTTTTTAACCCTGTATATACTTTTCAAAAACCAATGACAATCAACAAGCTCTTTCTTTCCATACTATTTCTTGTAGTTACACACCTCACACTCGCCCAAAACAGCAGCACTTGTAACTGCAGCACACACGTATCTTTTAAAGATAAAACCGATTATGAAACACTACTCCCAGCAGTAGCCGTTAAAAAGAAAAATGCTTCGGAAGTTATTATCTATACCCGCACCGATGGAGAATCGGGTAATACTCATAAAGAGCTAAAACTAAAATTCAATCAACGCGGACTGGTTGTAGCCAAAACGGAATATAATGAGAGCGGCCAACCGCACGCACAATATGATTTTGAACGGAATGGGCCCGGAAAAATAGTGAAGCAGAGATTTAACTATCTCGACAGCACAACCGCACTTACCGTAGCAGAATTTACAGATTACTATTACGACCTGAAAGCCCGGCTCATCAAGATAAAGAAGCGCAATGAAAAAGGAATGGTAATGCCCGACATTATGGCTGATTTCACTAAATACGAATACGACAATACCAATCGCATTACAAAAGAAGTTGTGCAGTACTACGGCAACAGTGGCCGCGATACATCATCGCACATTACTACTTATAGCTATAACGATAGTAAGCTTACGGGCCAATCGCAGGTTTTTGAACATAATAAAGTATCACGTATCATAAAATCACAATACGATAAACATTGGAAGCCGCTGAGAGAAACCACGTATAGCAGCGATGGTAAAACTGCCATACGCTATGCGATTTTTGAATATGATTCGCAAGGCCGGTTGAATCGCCTGGAAGTAAAAGGTGATGGCATAACAACTGAGTGCCTTAATAACGGTGCCTTTATTGAAATCTATACTTACACCGCCGAAGGGCTCATCTCCAGTATTGTTCGTCAATATGAGGAAAAAAAATGCGAGGAGGTGTTTGAGTACAATCCCGCGTTACAAACGCGGCTTCCATAGGACTTTAACAGGCGGCTCTTATTCAAATAAATCTGCATGACCACTCCAACTGACCGCCAAATCTTTGAAGGCGAAATTGCCACCTACTGGTTTGATGAAGGTATACTTGTTTCACTATCCAAGAGTCCAAAACGCACCATTGAAAATATTTCCGGAAATGTTGCGCTGGTAAAAAAGATAACCGGTAATAAACCGGTGCCGCTTCTAATCTATCTCTCCAACTCGCCCGTGCCCGATAAACAAACGCGAAAATTTGCAACTGAGCAACTCCCGACTATCTATTCAGCGATGGCCATGGTATCGAAGCCTGGACTCTCTAAATTTATTATGAACATATTGTTTGCGCTCAAGCCACCACCAATTCCCATGAAGAGTTTTACGGATGATGTAGCGGCAAAAGAGTGGCTGAGGCAATATATCTGAGAAACGTCTGAACCTCGTTTACCTATCTCTAGCTTCAAATTTGTTAAAATTCACTAAATTTGATTTCACGCAAATGAGTATGGGAACGATAGAACTAAAGTCAGACCTTCATAAAATTCTGGACAAAATTGACAACGAACAATTGCTTCGAGCCATCTATGATTTTCTGAAGCAAAGAGAAGATGCCAAAGAAGGGCAAATCTGGAGCACTTTAACAGAAGAACAAAAAAAGGAAGTCTATCTATCCTACGAAGAGTCTAATGATGACGATAATCTTATTGATTGGGACGAAGTTAAAGGAAGGCTTTAATGGAGCTATTTTTAACGCGTAGGGCGGAAAAGAACTATGCCTCAATCAAAAACTATATAAAAGATGAATGGGGTGAAAAAACAGCAAGCGAATTTATACTTAAGACGGAGGAATTCTTTGAGCTTCTTAGAAAGTATCCAGCTATAGGGCAAATAGAAAAGAATGATATAAGAGGATTTCAACTTTCTTCTCAAACAAGAGTATTATATCGTACCAAAGAAGATAAAATTATTGTCCTTGCGTTTTTTGATGTGAGGCAAAATCCCAATAAGAAATTTTAATAAGCCTTCTTGTCTTTCTCCATTTATTCAGAGAAGGATGTGTTAACAATAGAATCATTTCCGGTTAAAGACTTATCGCTATATTAACACTTCCATTAACGAGCCCCTCATGAATAAAACTCCAACCCTATACGCCTGGGCAGGCAACATGCAAACTTTCGAAACGTTGTTCAGAACGTTTTACGAAAAAGTTTTGAAAGACGATCTTCTCGGGCCTGTGTTCAAAGATATGTCGCCAGCGCATGCGCAGCATGTGGCACACTTCGTAGCAGAAGTTTTTGGCGGTGAAAAATTATACTCTACGCAGGATGGCGGCAGCCATGCCCACATGATTGGTAAACACATTGGCAAAATGCTTACCGAAGAGAAACGGCAGCGCTGGATACAGCTATTATTAAAAACTGCTGACGAAGTTGGCCTCAAGAGCGATCCTGAATTTCGCTCTGCGCTTGTGGGTTATTTGGAATGGGGATCGCGCATAGCAGTTATCAATTCGCAGTTAACCGAAAACCCGATGGAGAGCAACCAGCCGATGCCAACCTGGGGCTGGGGAGAAACCGGTGGGCCCTATATTCCGGAAAACAGTTAGGTGATAATATAATCGAGCGAACTATAAAACCGTTTTACATCAATATATACTATTCACACCATGAACCTTCTTAAAAAACTTTTCAAAAAAGAAGACGAACCTATAAGAACATATGCCGACTTCTGGAACTGGTTTCAGAAAAATGAAAGGGCTCTATTCAAAGCAATAAAAACGAAGGACAATATTGAAAAAGATTTCTTCGATAAGCTTTCTCCCAGGCTTAATGAATTACGGGAAGGGCTACACTTTGTTACCGGCATGCAGGATGACAATACCGCCAGCCTCGTTTTAACTGCCGATGGTGTTATTAAAAATATAGCGTTTATAGAAGAGCTGGTAAGTGCTGCTCCTCAAATAAAAGGATGGGAGTTTATAGCCCACAAGCCTGCGCAGGATATGGCGAATGCAAACATCACCATGGCGGGACATGAATTTCACACCGGCAATCTTTATTTCTTCTCCAACGATCACAAACACCTTCCGGATGAGATCGATATTACCGTTGTGCACAATGATCTTACTGAAGAGAACAAAGACTCTATAACAAACGGCACCTATATATTTCTTGATCACTGCCTGGGCGAGTTAAACTTTGCTACAATTATTGACAACGTTACGGTTATTGGCAAAGATGAAGCTCCGAAAGAACTTATTCCGATTGAAAAACTAAAGAGCTATCTCACCTGGCGCGAAAAAGAGTTTGTTGAAAAGTACGACCACACACTATACAATTCTGAAGATGATACTTTTTCGGGCCTCGAAGCAACTACAAAAAACGGTAAGCCGCTGGTGGCTGTTATCAACACTACTTTACTGGAATGGGATGGCAAAGCATCTCATCCCTGGATCGTGGTGGTAGAGATAAAGTTTGAAGGAACAGGAGATAGCGGAATGCCCGACAACGATACGTATGTTTTATTAGATAAGATTGAAGAAGAAATTTTAAAAGAGCTGCCCGAAGCAGAAGGACATTTGAACATAGGCCGCGAAACTGCCGAGAACATTCGCGAAATATACTTTGCCTGCAAAGATTTCCGAAAGCCATCTCTTGTGCTGCCTGAACTGTTGCAACAATATGCCGATAAGCTTGAATTGAACTTCGCCATCTATAAAGACAAATACTGGCAGTCTTTTAATCGCTTTATGAATGTTGAATAGATAGTATGGAAAGATAAGGCCGACCTATTTACCAGCGCTTCTTTTCGCTGACAGTGGCCACCGCTCATTCAGAAAAGCAGATAAAATCCCCTAGCATCACCGTTGTGAAGCGACTGATAACAATTTTTTTTCCTGTGGAATCATTTCCTCTAAAGGACACATGAAAGCCTTCAATTGGTTGTATCGACACGGAAAAAATTTACTGTATAGACTTTCTGATACCTAAAATTAGACGGTAGCTACCTATCATTGGACATACTGTTTAAAATCATCGACATATCCGCGTATTCAATAGCCCCAGTCATAGAACAACTGACGTATCACTTCTCCATTTTTTATTTCAATGGTTAGCTGAATCCAAATGGAATGCTATATTTTGTAGTACAAACCAAACCCCTAAATGAAACCAACAGTTCTACGACTCGCGTGGGCCTTATCTTTTCTTGCTTCCTGGGCTGTAGCCCAGCCTTATAAAAATGATACGGCCTTTGTCGCTACAGCATCTGCCAATGCAGTAAAACATTACCACGAAACCATTAAAGGGCAGTCCCAACTCTATAACGGGAGTGACTATGCGGAATATCAAACCCTGCGGGAGGAACATCCCTATTTTGGTTCTAACGACTGGGTGTTCGGCTCAGTACACTACGATGGCTATCTGTATGAAGATGTACCGCTGCTATACGATTTGATGACCGATGAGATTCTCACGGAATCATTCTCCCGCAGCAGCACCATGCGGCTGATCAAAAGCCGGGTAAAATATTTCACCATCTCGGATAAAAAGTTTGTTAACCTTTCCGACAGTTCTCTGCACAAAGGCTTTTATGAATTGCTCTACAACGGGAAGACAAAAGTCTATGCCCGCCATTTCAAGCTGCTGCAGGAAACCATTTCACAGCAAGAAATCACGCACGACTTCGAGGAGAAAATCCGGTATTATATCTACAAAGACGGAAAGTATTTTCCGGTGCGCAGTAAAGGTTCGATACAAGATGTTTTCAGAGATCAGAAACACGAGCTTAATCAGCTGATGAGCAAGAACAAGATACGATTCCGCAAGAATCGCGAACAGTATATCATACGCATGGCAGAATTTTACGACCGCATCCAACCCCAACCATGATTAAAAGTTTACGCCTACCATTATTCATCATAATGCTGCTGCTATCCGGCCATACATTTGGCCAGCGGGCATCCACACGCTTAACTGCTACCTTCGATCACGCCACCTTCGAGCAAGTAGCCGCAGCCATTGAAGAACAGACTATATATCGCATCTCGTTCAACCCGGTTTGGACAGACAGTGTATTTGTAACGATGAGTGCATCGAACGAAGAAGTACTCGCGGTGCTTGACAAGATCTTTGCCAACACCGATCTGCACTACAATCTATACCAGCAGAATATATACATCACAAAAGAGCGGCAGATCATGACCGATCTTCCCGTTGGTTACTTTGGCCCTGAAAACAAAACAACAAAACCTGCTGCAACTTTCGATTATACGGATTTTGAGCAGCGCGAAAAGAAAATAAAACTGGCCGAAGAAAAACTATATATCATCGGTACCAAAACCGATAATCTGCAAGGTAAAGCCACGGTAGCCGGTACGGTGCGCGATTCAAAATCAGGTGAACCGGTTATTGGTGCTTCTGTATTTGTAGAGAACCCGATGATTGGAGCCTCTACCGATCAGTTTGGCCATTACTCACTTACACTGCCAAAAGGCCAGCACATTCTGAAGTTAAAAAGTATAGGCATGAAGAATACGCACAGGCAAGTGATGCTCTATAACAACGGAAGACTCGACATTGAAATTGAAGAAGATGTAACACCGCTAAAAGAAGTAGTAGTGGAATCTGATCGCGATGCACGCGTAACAGGTATGCAGATGGGCATGGAGAAGCTAGACATCAAAACGATGAAGCAGATGCCGCTGGCACTTGGCGAAACCGACATAATGAAAGTTGTGCTTACCTTACCGGGTGTGCAAACCGTTGGTGAAGGTACTACAGGTCTGAATGTGCGCGGTGGTGCTACCAATCAAAACCTGATTTTATATAACGATGCTACGGTATATAATCCTTCGCACTTGTTTGGCTTCTTCTCCACGTTTAATCCCGATGTACTGAAGAATGTGGAATTGTATAAGAGCGGCATTAACGCTGAATATGGTGGCCGGTTATCGTCTGTGCTGGATGTACATACACGTGAAGGCAACCTCAAGAAGATTTCCGGTTCAGGAGGCATCAGCCCGATCACCGGCAGATTTACCCTGGAAGGACCGATTATCAAAGACAGAACTTCTTTTCTGATAGGAGCGCGCTCAACTTACTCTGACTGGATACTCAATCGTGTAAAAACCAAAGAACTGAAAAACAGCAGTGCTTCCTTTTACGATCTTAATGCCAACATCACGCATAAAATAAATGACGACAACAGCCTTTATCTATCAGGCTATATGAGTAAAGATCATTTCAAGCTCAACTCCGACACCGCCTATCGGTATAGCGACCGAAATGCTTCACTCAAATGGAAACATGTATTCAACACCAAACTATATGGCGTATTGACGGGCACTTACAGTAAATATGAATACACGGTTAACAGTGCGTCTAACCCGGTAAATGCTTTTCAGATGAGCTTCGCTATACGGCAGCTCGCAGCAAAAGCAGATTTTAATTATTTCCCCAATGCCAAACATACCCTTACGGCTGGTGCCAGCATGATACATTACGGCTTGTCGCCCGGAAATTATCAACCTTACGGAACAGAGTCGCTGGTAGTTCCAAATACATTACAAAAAGAACAAGGAAGAGAAAGCGCCATTTATATAGGCGAGAATTTCGAGGTAACACCAACACTATCGGTATATGCCGGTTTGCGTTACTCGTATTATCAAAGCCTGGGGCCGCGCGATGTATACCAATACGCCTCCGGTGTTCCCCGCAAGGAATCCACTATACAAGATACCGTGCACTATAACTCCGGTCCTATCGCTACCTATCACGGTGCTGAGCCACGGTTCTCGGTTCGCTACATCGTAGCAGAAAACAGTTCGGTAAAGTTCAGCTATAACCGCATGCGTCAATATATACAGATGCTATCGAACACCACCGTTATTGCACCAACCGATACCTGGAAGCTGAGCGATTCTTATATACCCCCACAAATTGGTGACCAATGGTCACTGGGATTTTACAAGAATCTGCGCGGCAACATGATTGAAACATCCGTAGAAGCCTACTACAAAAAAATGCATCATGCCATCGACTATAAAGATGGCGCCTCACTGCTGATGAATCACCACATTGAGACAGACGTATTGAGTGCACAAGGAAAAGCGTATGGCCTTGAATTTATGGTAAAGAAAGCTACCGGTAAACTAAACGGATGGGTTAGCTATACGTATTCACGTACATTACTCAAAACAGCAGGACCAACATCTACAGAAACTATCAACCGCGGGGTATACTATCCAAGCAGTTACGACAAGCCACATGCGGTAAATTTCATTGGTAACTATAAATTCAGCCGCAGGTTTAACTTCTCGCTAAATGTAGTGTATAGTACCGGCCGGCCGATTACCTTGCCTATTGCAAAATATGACCTGGGAGGCACCATGCGCATCTACTATTCCGATCGCAACGCCTATCGCATACCCGACTACTTCCGCACCGATATTTCGATCAATGTGGAAGGCAATCATAAAGTGAGAAAGCTGGCGCACAGCTCATGGACGTTTGCTGTGTATAACCTGACGGGAAGGCAGAATGCTTACTCAGTATACTTCGTATCAGAAGGCGGCAAGATCAATGGCTACAAGATGTCGGTATTTGCCAGGCCGATACCTACCATCACTTATAACTTTAAATTTTAGAGAGTCATGCCTATTTACAGATATATATTTCCTTTGATTATATGCATTGGTTTGCTTGCGGCAGCGTGCGTAGAACCATACGCTCCACCGGCTACCGAATCAACCAAAAGCTACCTGGTAGTAGATGGCTATGTGAACAGCAGCGATGGAAGCGCTACCGTAAAACTTACGAGGTCGGTTTCGCTGGCCACTACCACTGCGCCTCCTGCTGAACTCAACGCCATCGTGACCATTGAAGATGATCAGGGCAAATCAACAGCATTGACAGGCGACACGAAAGGAAATTACACAGGCACCGGCATTATTATCGGGAGCAATCGCCTTTACCGGGTGCGAATTGTAACCTCCGACAAGCAGGAATATCTTTCTGACTTCGTCACGTTAAAAGACTCGCCACCCATCGATGACCTCGCCTGGGTTCCCCTTAACGATGGTGTTGATGTTGTGGTCAGTACTCACGATGACACCGACAACTCGCGTTACTACCAATGGAGTTTTGACGAGACATGGGAATATACGGCAGTATATCTGTCGGGGTTCATTTTTGAAAATGATACGCTGCTACCGCGCCCATTCGATCAGTATATATACCGGTGCTGGCGCACCACGTCATCGCAGAACATTATCATAGCCTCTACCGATCAACTTCAAAAAGATGTTGTCGACAAAAAAACACTTACGCATATCCCGGCAGGCTCACAAAAGCTTTTCATCAAATACAGTATGCTGGCACATCAGCGTGTACTTACCCGCGATGCGTATGATTATTGGGAGCAGCTAGAAAAAACAACAGAAAGCCTGGGCGGTCTCTTCGATCCGCAGCCGGGCAAAGTATCCGGCAACATTCACAACACTTCCAATCCTGATGAACCGGTGCTCGGATATTTTTCCGGAGGCTCGGTTACTTCTAAACGTATCTTCATCAAGTTAGGCGATTTGCCCAACGAGTTGAGGCGCTATCAGGGCCAGGAAGGTTGTATGATAGACACCGTGCTTTTAGAAGACGTTAAAAATTTTATTCCTATATATAGCGAAGCATTGGGCACTGCTACAAATGGGCCGATTACTATCGGCTATATATTTACTTCCAAAACCTGTGCGGATTGTCGCACGCAAGGAGGCGTTACCACCAAACCTGATTTCTGGCAATGAAAAATAGATACATGCTACCGGCTAAATATTGTATATATAGTTTACTGTGGATGGCCTGCTTTATGGCCACCATGGCTCAGGCACAACGACAGCCTGTATTGGATAGTGTTGCCCGAAAATTTGATCGGTTCCGCACACAGGCTTTCCAGGAGAAAGTATATCTGCACAGCGATCGTTCCGGCTATCTTACGGGTGAAACCATGTGGTTCAAACTATATCTTACCGATGCCAGCTTTCACAAGCCATCGTCTATGAGTGATGTTGTCTATGTAGAGATTCTGGACAAGGCCCGGCAACCAGTATTGCAAACAAAAGTGGGTATGGCAGATGGCAAAGGAAATGGTACACTCTTTTTACCGGCAACGCTGCCATCCGGTAACTATATACTTCGCGCCTATACTAACTGGATGAAGAATTTCAATGCTGATTTTTACTTTCATAAAAGCATTTCCATTATCAATCCGTTCAAAGCACCAGATCCACAAGTTAAACCAGCAACACCTCCACCGGATGCACAGTTCTTTCCCGAAGGTGGCAACCTCGTGGCTGGTGTTACCAGTAAAGTAGGCTTCCGCGTAATTAGTGCTGAAGGGAAAGGTATCGCTTTTACAGGTGCTGTCATTAACCAACACAACGATACGCTGGCACGTTTCAAGCCGCTGAAGTTTGGTATCGGGCATTTTCATTTCACCCCGCAAAGCCAACAAACGTATCGTGCGGTAATTCGAGACCCGGCAGGGAAAATTACTATTGCTACCTTCCCGGCTGTAGCAGAGAACGGCTATACTATGCACGTTGCTGATTCGCTGGAGAACTTGCTGCGCGTGCAGGTAAATGCACACATAGCAGGAAGTGAATTGCCGCAGGTGTATATTTTTGTTCATGCGCGACAGATCATGGCTGTTGCATCGGCTGCCCAAATACAGAGTGGAAAGGCTGTCTTCCCTATTAACAAAAACGATCTGCCGGAAGGCATTAATCACATTACTGTTTTTGATGCCAATATGCGTGCAGTAGCCGAGCGACTCTATTTTAAAAAGCCGGTGCATACATTAAATATTGATGTGCATACAGATCAGTCGCAGTACACGAATCGCAGGCGCGTGAAACTTGACATTCAAACACTCGCAGCAGCATCGGGTAAATCTTCCGATGTATCGGTGTCGGTATACAGGCTCGATTCTCTTTCGGAAAATACAACGACTGGTATAGGTGATTTTCTCTGGTTAACATCGGATCTGAAAGGCACAGTTGAATCTCCGGAGTATTATAACACAAACGATATACATGTAACGGAGGCTATCGACAACCTGATGCTAACACATGGCTGGAGAAGATTCAGCTGGGAGAAAGTGCTCACGGATCAAACACCCGTTATTGAGTTTCTACCGGAATATCGTGGGCACATGGTGAAAGGTATAGTACGAGGTCCTGATGGTAAACCTGCCAATTGGGTAATGACTTACCTGGCATCGCCGGGAAAAATTACCCGTTTATACGGTTCCTTTAGTAACCCCAAGGGTGAGGTGTTTTATGAGATGCAGAAATTTACCGGTACTGCCAGTGTTATACTGCAAACCAATCATACCACTGGCGACAGCATTTATCGTGTGGAGATCGTAAATCCTTTTTCGACAACTGCTGCTTCTCTTCCTATACCTTCGTTTCAGCTTTCTGCTTCGCATAGTCAGGAGCTGCTGGATCGGAGTGTAGCGATGCAGGTGCAGGATATATACTATCGCGATCAACTCGAAAAGATAAGCCGGCCGGAAACCGACAGCGCTGCTTTCTACGGGCCTCCGGATGAAAAATATTTACTCGATGCATTTACCCGCTTTCCGGTAATGGAAGAAGTAATGCGTGAATACGTGCCTGGTGTAATGGTGCGGAAGCGCAAGGATGGATTTCACTTCCTGGTGATTGACATGGTACACCGCGGTATATTTGACGAAACACCACTCATCATGCTCGATGGCGTACCAATTTTTGACGAAGACGAGATCATGGCATTCAGTCCGCTGAAAGTCAGAAAGCTGGAAGTGGTCAAGAAACGTTACTACCTCGGCTCGTTGAGCTTCCCGGGCATTGTGAGCTATACAACATACCATGGCGACCTGGGGGGATTTCCACTCAACCCGAAAAGTGTGCGCATGAATTATGATGGGCTGCAGACACAACGGGAGTTCTACACGCCACGCTATGAAACACAGCAGCAACGCCAAAGCCGCATGCCCGATCAGCGAACGCTGCTTTACTGGAATCCATCGGTAACTACCGGAACAGATGGCAAACAGCAACTGGAATTTTATACTTCCGATCAATCCGGCAATTTTCAGATTGTAGTAGAAGGCTTGACGAACGATGGCATAGCCGGCAGTGGCCGCCAAACGTTCTCGGTGTTGCAGCACAACAATTAATGCCGTTCTAAAAAACATACCACACAAGCCCTCACAAAAATGAGGGCTTTGTTTTTTTGTTTACTCACAGTTTACCATGATCTTCGCGAAGACCCCGGACGATCTTGAAGGCGACTATTTCACCAACCTTGTTTCGCAATCGCGTAGCGGTAAAGATATCGTTCTTTATCAATGGCTTCGTGTTGGCCAACTGGTTATCGCGGTTGCCACGCATACAGGAATTATATCATGCAGATAATGGAACCATCAGCATAGTGCTGCTGGCAATGTCGGTGGGTGCTGTGAGCGCGATGCCATTTTCGGGATGGGTTATCATCAAGAATGGAAGCCGTAAGATTACGCTGCTCTCGTTGCTGATGTATTGTATCATAGTGCCGCTCCTTCCCTATATGCCGAATGTGCCTGCGCTTATGGCGCTATACCTGGTGATGGGAATATTTACCGGCATGCTGGACGTTGCCATGAATGCACAGGCAGTGATGGTGGAGAAGCAGTACAAGCGGCCTATCATGACTTCTTTCCATGCACTTTTCAGTATTGGTATGGCGCTGGGTGCCTGGTGCGGCGCATTGTTTACCGACCTGCACGCAGCGTTGATTGAGCATTTTGGCATTGTCGTTTTTGCCTCGCTCATGGCAGCAGCCTGGGCCAGCCGTAACCTCATTTATGATAAGCCTGATCCATCGCTTAAACACGATGGGCCGTTGTTTCGATTGCCGAACAAGGCATTGCTGAGCATTGGTATCATTACATTCTGCTGTATGCTGGGAGAAGGTGCTATGTCTGAATGGAGTGTGAACTTCATGGAAAATATAGCACGATCCGAAAAAGCGGTGGCTCCTATAGCACTGTCTGCATTCGCTACCGCGATGACTGTTGGAAGAATATTGGGCGATAAACTTCGTTTTATTTTTGGCGATCAGAAAATGATTATGGCCGGTGGCCTTATTGCCACGATCGGCCTGTCGATAGCTGTAACAATAGCTACTCCGTGGACGGGCATAGCCGGATTCTTCCTCGTAGGGCTAGGGCTTTCTACCATTGTGCCAATTGCCTATAGTATATCTGGCCATACCAAAGATCTTCCGCCTGGCGTAGGACTGGCGATGGTTACAACCATAGGATATAGCGGTTTTCTGATAGGCCCTCCGGTAATCGGTTTCATTGCCGACTGGCAAACACTTCGCATAGCGCTGACCTTCGTTATATTCCTCTTTGCTGCCATGACGGTGCTGGCCTTTCGGTATAAACAAAATTCATAATATATACTTATGCAAATTCAACACGAAGCATCCGGACATAAAGGAGCTTTCTATATCGAAGAAAATGGAGAGCGCCTCGCAGAGATGATCTATACCCAAGCAGGAGACTCACGCATCATCATCAATCACACCGAAGTATCGGAAGCACTACGCGGCAAAAATGCAGGCAAGCAACTGGTAGCCGCTTCGGTAGAATATGCACGCCAGCACAAGCTAAAGATCCTTCCACTATGTCCGTTTGCCAAAAGTGTGTTTGATAAAGTGAAGGAGTATGAGGATGTGTTGGATAAATAGTTGTGAGCTTTGAGCTGGGAGCTTTGAGAAGAAAGGCGGCTGGCTACTGGAGGGAATTCGGTAGTATGAAGGTTTATATTTTTTCTGTGTTATGTTCATCGGAATAAAAAATCCAGTTACACGAAGGAACACAAAGAAGGCGCAAAGTTTCACAAAGAGAAATGCAAAGCGGTAAATCTCTTTCGGACTTTCCGTCTTCCGGACGCTTTTATTTTTTCACGATTAACATGTAACGATTAACGGATAACCAACAACGGCTCTCTATTCCATGTGCATTGTAAGCTCTTTCTCATCGATGTGAATATCATCTTCTCCTATTTCATCGAAAGGATGTTCGAGGTGATCCTGGATGTTATCGAGGCTTACCAGGATAAAACTATATAATACCGGCATTACATATTCCAGGTCTGCCGAGAAATCATTGAACGTGCTGGCAAAATATGGGCCGTATATAATCGGAAATATATAGATGAACACTTTGCTATAGGCGCGCAACGTTACGGGTGTACGATAGGCATAAATAATCCGCAGGTTATCATACGCTATAATCATCTTGCTCAGGTACTGATTGATGCGCGATATCTCTCCGCTTTGTACACCATAATTTCGCAGTTCGATGATCATGGCAGACAGCTGTGAAAAGTATTGAAATATCTTTTTCTCATTGCCGGCAATCGCACGTGCCTGCTTCGTGGTAAACATGGTTCTCATCAATATCACCATTGTTTCCACTACCACCTTTACACGCTGCGGCAAATCGTGTTGTTTATCTACCGGCCAATCGCGCATGGCATAATATATAGCCAATGCGTGCCCTTTAAAATCAGAGAATCGCTGCAGGGCTGTCTCGCGCCTGTTGTAGGCCGAGCCAATGGAAAACACAACCGGAAAAACGATAGCAACGCCTACAAGCATATCCGGAAACTTGGCGGTAAGCCCGGCATGGTAACATCCATACGTGGAGATCACGGACAGCGTAGTAACAATGATGGTTTTATAATTAATGATCAGAAAGAAGCTTCGTAATACTTTCTTCATGCGAACAGGGAATGGGTTATAACATGAGCATCCGGTATGGAGCACATGAACACAAAATTAATATACCGGATTAATATATCCCCCAATATGTCTATAAATGCTAAAAGCCCTTTGCAGGGCTTTAGCGGGGCTCCAATCGAATCTAAACGATTATTCTTCCAGCATCTCTACCTCCACGCGCACGTTCTTCTGCGCATTCGGGCCACGTTTGTCATATATAGGGCGCTTGCCTCCCCAGGCCTTCAATTCAATGCGGCTGGGCGCTATACCTTTTGAGGTGAGATATTCTTTGATCACTTCAGCACGGTTGTACGAAAGATCTTTGGCAGAACCAAGTCCTTGCTTCGAGCCGTCAAGCGAGAAGAAGTTTTTGTCTGGGCCCATCGTAATAACCTTGCCATGATAGTTGCCATTGGTGTGCCCGTGCAGGCGTATCCTGTACTTCGGATTCTCCTCCATCAACTGCAACAGACCGCTAAGCTCCACGGCTGACTCAGGCCGCATGATGGCTGCATCGTTGTAGAAATATACATTGTATAGTGTAACAATATCACCCTTATGATAACGCACCAGGTCGAAGTTCACAACGATGGTTGTTCCCATCAGGTCAATATAGGGTTTCACTGTATCGGCCAGCGGCAGCGGATAGTTTATCTCCTGCTGTACTTTTCTATAGCCGAATGCTTCGCAGATCAGCGTAAGCTGCCCGGACTTACTTTTTGGATCGGGTAATATCAGGTATTCGTTCCCTTTCACGCGTGTGATGACGCGCGAACGTTCTGTATCAATCACCTGTACTTCGCCTTCTACAATACGGTTATTACGGGCATTATAAAGACTCAGGAATACTTCCGTATTTCCAAGTGTCATTGGGTCGTGCTGAACGATGGGAGGATTTTCGGTCACTTCTATACTGTCAGCGGGTTGTGCTGTACTCGTATCGGTATTGGTTGCTGTCGTTGCTGTGGTATTGTTTGTCGTTGCAGCAGCAGTTGTGCCGGAGGTTGTCTGCGTGGAGTTTGCCGTATGGGTTGTTGTGGTTTTCGTTTCAACAGTGGTCTTCGCTGCAGTTGTTGCACCTATATCTCCCGGCACTACACGTACCCAGGCATCTTTAAATTCACTTTGTTTGCGTGATGCAGACATGCTTTTCAATGCTTCGCGCAGCGTAGTAAAATATTGCAGGTATACAAAATATAGATTCTTGCCAGTGTTGTAACCATAGTCGGCAGAGATGCCTTTCAGTTTCAGATTATTTACATAGTTCTGCGCTACTGCTTCGCGTGATGGCGCATAAGCTCCTACTACCACATAATAGCCTGGCGCTAACTCTTTAGATTGGCAAAATGATGAGAAACCAAGAACGGAGAAAATAAGGGTGAGTGAGACGCCGGTAAAATTCTTCATGTAGGGATGAATAGGTTTTGCAGACAATATTATCTAAAAATTCCCAATTTTCCGCTGATCGCAACATTCGTAACCACTTATTCAGGTTTTATTTTTTGAGGTCGATTTTACACGCTCGGCAAAGAAGCCAACACCATACCCCCACAGTTGTAAAACAGCGGCTGGCACTGATAATATGCCTACCGCAAGATTCTTATTTTGAATAACGCTATGCAAAAAAATAGCTGCCAAATACACTATCCAACCACCCCATGCTACCGCAGCTAACGAGATGTTTATGAAAGGGAGTATAAACAATAAACATGTACCGGCAACAAACACTGTAGGAAACCAGTGTGTGAGCTTGATCTCTTCCGGATATACTTTACCTACCAGTGCTCTGCCTCTTCCGAAATTATATACCTGTTTATAGAACTGACTGAAGTTGGTTCTGCGCTTGTGATAAACAAATGCATCCTGGATGAGGCCCACGTTAAAGCCGGCTTTCTTCATACGAATGCTAAACTCTATATCTTCGGCAAAGCGATCGAAGCGAAAGCCTTGTGTTGCTTCGTATACTTTGCGCGAAATGCCCATGTTAAAGCTTCGCGGCTGAAACCAGCCCACATGTTTTTTACCTCCGCGTATACCACCTGTGGTGAGCACGGAAGCCATAGTATATCCCATAGCACGCTGCACCAGTGTGAAGTTCTGATGCGCACGGTCCGGGCCACCCCAAGCATCCCACTGCTGCTCCGTCAACGCCCGGGTTACAGCTTCAAAGTATGCTGGCGGAATAATACAATCGGAATCAAATACCACCAGGTATTTTCCGGAAGCATGTGCATAACCAAAATTGCGGGTAGGGCCGGGGCCCGTGTTGGGCTTGTAAAAATATTGAATGGAAAGATTGGGCCGATACCGGTCTACAATTTCATCACAGCGAATGGAGGAGCCATCTTCCACAATAATCACCTCAAAATCGCGCTGGGTTTGATGTGTGAGACTCTCCAGCAGTTCATCTACTTCCTGTGGACGATTGTATACGGGTATAATAACGGAGTATGTAGGCTGATGCATCAATCAACAAATCTGCTTCACAAATACCATCAGCTGCCGGATACTTTTTCTTTCATATCCAGCCCTACCTTTTCAATTACCAGGTAATCGCGCTTGGAAAGAGATTGCATGGAAATCATCTCTGCCATGAAACCAGTAACAAAAAGCTGCACACCAATAACGATGGCTACCAGCGCAAGAAAGAACAAAGGCTGATCGGTTATATCACGTTTGATGGGAATACGCGAGAAATATAGCGCATCCATTTTATCCCAGATCACCTTTACGGTAAACACAAAGCCTACAAGAAACGATATAGTTCCGAGAGATCCGAAGAAGTGCATCGGCTTTTGGCGGAAGCGACTTACGAAGGTGATGGAGAGCAGATCGAGAAAACCGTTGATGAATCGCTCCAGGCCAAACTTGGTAGTACCGAATTTACGCTCGCGGTGTTCTACTACTTTCTCGGTTATTTTCGTGAAGCCCGCCCACTTGGCGATTACTGGTATATAGCGATGCATTTCTCCATATACGGTTATATTTTTTATTACCGTATCCTGGTACGCCTTCAAACCACAGTTGAAATCATGCAGCTTGATGCCCGAGAGCTTGCGGGTAACGTAGTTGAAAAATTTGGAAGGAACAGTTTTCGAGATCGGGTCGTGACGCTTTTTCTTCCAGCCCGATACCAGATGATAACCATCCTGTGTTATCATGCGATAGAGCTCGGGTATTTCATCAGGACTATCCTGCAAATCGGCATCCATGGTGATCACCACCTTGCCGGTAGCGGCACGGAAGCCGGTTTGCAACGCAGCCGACTTACCAAAATTACGGTTGAAGCGAATGCCTTTAATGCGCTCGTCTGCTTCATTGATTTTGGTCACCTGCTGCCACGTGTTGTCGGAGCTGCCATCATCAATAATAATTACTTCATACGAAAAGCCGTGTGCTTGCATCACACGGCTTATCCACTGGCATAGCTCGGGGATTGACTCCTCTTCGTCTTTTGCCGGAATGATTACGGAAATCTCCGGATGTATCATGCTTAAAATGTCGGTTCTGGATTTTTCTTTTGCGTAAAGATAGAAACTATTAAAGCAATAATCAGTGCGCCTATTATTCCGAAAATAAGTCCCATAATAAACATGGCTTCGGGAGACATGAACATCGAAGCAAATTTCATCGCCTGTTCAATCTGCTCCTCAGACATATTTTTAGCTTCCATATCTGAAATCGCCTTTTCCTTAATGGCATCTGCAAATCCGGAGTCAATAAACTTCATATATATATAACTGAAAACGCTGGATATGGCAGACGATATGATACCAAACCACACGCCTATACCAATGCCCTGTCCGTAAGCCATATAACCATTGCCATTGTCCTTGTAATACTTATGCGCCAGGAAAATAAGAACACCTGTAATGAGATAGCCGATCCACTTCCAGTACCATGCCGTTACGTCTCCGGTTACGTTCATGATAATAAAAAACGCGATTGATACGACACCGCCGATCAATCCATAGCGAATTCCGGCCTGGCGAACTGTAGGGAGGTTTGTTGTTTCTTCCATAGAGGTTTTAATTTTTAGGTTGTTTTCTGGTAATTACTGATAGAATTATACTAACAAAAAATCCAATGGCGAGTCCCTGAGCAAAGTAGGTTTCCGCCAGTTTATAGATGTTAGTCGCAGGCAACGCTTTTAAATTACGATCGAAAACTTCATTCCCTATCCGCGCTATATCTTCCTTGGAAAATGTTTGAAGATATGCAGTCATCTTTTTCACATACGAAGCCACAAAATCCGGTTCAAGCGCTCCAAACACGATTAATCCACCGGCCGAAAGCATCCCCGCCAGCACCACTACAATCGCTCCCCCGATCATACCCTGCCAGAAGTATAATTCACCATTCTGATAATAGTCGCGCACTTCCTTCAGGCTGAAGAATATAAATATACCAAACAGTAAAATGCGGAAGTCGAGGTAAGGCGCGATCATGAACGGATGGCGGCCCATGTAGTATAAAGCTACGAGCAAAACGAACGACAATACTCCGGCCACTAATCCGTAGCGGAACGATATCTTATACAATGGAGAACGCATCATGTATATACTTGCTCAATTGAAAAACCGATCAATCTTCGATCCGGTGTTTGTTATTGTTAAAAACAGCTACCACTTTACCGGTAACTTCCTTGCCATACCACGGTGAGTTTTTGGCCTTGGAGAAATTGCTCTTCTCATCGAACGTCCAGGTGCGCTTTGGATCAAACAGCGTCAGGTTAGCTTTAGCTTCTGTTTCTATAGTAGGTATCTCCAGGCTTAACAGTTTGCGTGGCGCTACGGTTACTTTCTCAATCAACGTGCTCCATTCCACTGCTTTCGACAGCGACACTAAATTAGCTCCGAATGTCTGCAAGCTGGTGATACCGAAATCGGCCAGATCAAATTCCAGTTCTTTACTTTCGTCTTCATGGGGCACGTGGCCGGAGCAGATCACATCGATCGTTCCGTCTTTCAATCCTTTGATGAGCGCATCGTTGTCGCTCTTCTCACGCAACGGGGGATTTACTTTATAGTTTGTATCGAAGTCAGCCAGCATCGTGTCATCCAGCAACGGTTGGTATACTGCTATATCGCAGGTAACGTTCCATTTCTTTTTGGCGGAGCGAATGACATCAATCGCCTTTCCTGACGACAGGCGTGCCATGTGGAGTCGCCCTCCGGCATAACCTAACAATTCGAGGTTGCGACCTATCATAATGTCTTCTGCTATGCGGGGCATTCCCTTCAATCCCAGCATGGTGCTGTTAACACCTTCGTGCATCTGCCCGAACATGTTAAGCCATATATCTTCCGGATGGTCAATTAGCAGACCATTAAACTTCTGCAGGTATTGCAGGGCTTTCAGAAATATATCCGTATGCCAGATCGGCTTTAGTCCATCGGTAAAAGCTACCGCTCCTGCTTCCTGCAGATCGATCATCTCGGTAAGTTCTTCGCCTTTATTATTGCGCGTAACAGCCGCCAGTGCGTGTATCTCCACCAGCCGGGTATCGTTGCCGCGGGTAATGTAGCTCACTTCATTTTTAGTCTGAACAGATGGTGTTGTGTTGGGCAGCACGGCAATTTCGGTAAACCCGCCAGCTGCAGCTGCTTTGGATACGGAATCAAGATCTTCCTTGTGCTCCAGGCCAGGGTCGCCCACAAATGTGCCCAGATCAAACCACCCGGGCGACAACAGCATGCCTTCCGCCCTTATAACTTTATCGGCCGAATAATTCTTATCGCCTATTTCGGCAATGCGGCCGTTGTTAATCAATACATTTTTTTGTTTCTGATGATAAGGAGACTGGGGATCGAGTATTTCAGCGTTTTGTATAAGAATCTTCATTCCGGTAATGATATTAAAGCTTCTGGCTGCTAGCCACCAGCTGCTAGTCTGGAAGGCTGATAACTTGCGGCTACTTCAAAAACCGGATCAGCAATACTTCTGTTACCAGAAAGAGCAGCGCCAGCAGCAGGGCATACTTCCATAATGGCGTGCCCAAATATCGCTCCTTTATTTCGTTGCTGAAAGCATTCGAAGAGGCAGCCGTAAAAATGCTGATGTTATCGCCACCACCGGCTTGGGCTTTTACTTCTTCGCCGGTATACTGATCCATCAGCGACTCGTCTTTATCCAGGTTAAAAGCAATCAAGCCAACGGTATCGCTCTGTGATACAATGTCATAAAATCCCTGTTCTACCGAGAATTTTGGAATTTCTATAAAAACCCGGTCGCCCACAGCGCGCTGGCCCGGTATAATTTCCTCCCTTCCTCCTACCAGTTTAAGGGGCACATCGGGCTGAAGGCTATCAAGGCGCAACGTGATCAGATTTTCGCGCAGGGTATAATACGGCCGGGTTTCATTCCTTCGGGCACTCGCGGCAATCCGGTACATGACCGGAACAAACAAGGCATGCTGATAGAAATCTGTAGACGCACTTTCAAACGCACTGGCCAGTATATATAGTTTGCCTCCGCGATTAAACATGGAAAGGAACGGCAAATCATTTTTAAGACGAAGAATGGCCGAGCGATCGGCACCCCAATCGAGTGCCCGCGCAGCACGCGGCATGGCCAGCGAAACTGATTTTTCTTCAAATACATTTTCAAAAAATGGATTCGAAAAATCAGGTCGGTCGAGCTCCATAGGCTCTGCTTTTGCAGCTGCCTGCAGTCCGGGGAGTTGTGTAAGGTTTTTCAAACTTGCTATATCCGGATCTGTGCCCGGCACTAACAACAACGCTCCGCCTTTATTGATATAGTCAACGAGCGCTCCGGTGAGTGATGGATCAACGGTGTTCAATCCATTCACTACCACCAGGTCAGCCTGTGCTAAAAGATTATAGTTAAAGTTGTTCACAGCAAAACCGGCATAGCTGAACACCTGCTTGTTGCCGTATACTTTTTCTACGGGCGAAGGCTGATTATCTTTTTTGATCTCCACCACGCGAATCTTATCGGTAAAATTCAGCGCGAAGTAAAATTCATTATCGAAGCTCACCGGAAAATCATTGAAGCTGATGGTAGCCTTGTTCATACCCGAAAGCCCGGTGGCCAGGTCAAACGTAGTCTCGGCAATGCCTTGCTGCGGAACATCAATCGTACCGGCTCCGGATTGTATACCATTAATGGAGAGCTTGAGGCTCAACTGGTCTATATCACGCTGACCATCGTTACGAACTTTTACGCGCAGCACATTCTTTTCGCCACGGGCCGCAAATGGATTTTCAAGATAGGCGGAGTCAACAAAGATGTTTGACATCGGGGCAAACCGGATCGGCACCAAATGCCATTGAGAAGCAGAGTCGAGCGAAGCGGGAATAGTACCCAAGGTAGATTTCTGAAAATCGGAGATCCAGAATACCTCACGCTCCTGGGCGGAACCTTGTTGCCGGATGCGATCAACTATTTCCTGCATGGTGCGACTTACCGGTGAGAGCCTTATCTGCGTAAGCAGGTCTATTATTTCGGCCTTTGTTTTAAATGAATTGGAGAAAGGAGCAAAATCGTTCGTGATCAGTTTATACCTGGTATCAGGAGGAAACAGCGATACTATATTGCCGATGAATGTAACACCGGCATCAAGGCCGCGCACTTTATCTTCCATCTGTGCCGACATGCTCTGCGAATTGTCGAGGTATAGAATGATGGTGTGATGTTCCGTTAACTGGTTCTTGGCCGGAATAATCGGCTGGCAAAAGGTGATTACCAGGAAGAACAGGAACAACAGCCGTGATGCCAGTATCAGATAATGCTTCAGCTTTCGCTTGGCAGTAGTAGCCTCCTTTACCTGCCTGAGAAAGCGGTTGTTTGAAAAATAAATACGGGTAGTTCTGCGAAAATTAAAAAGGTGGATGATGATCGGGATTGCCAGCACACCCAGCGCCCATAAAAAAGAAGGATATAAAAAATTCATCAGCGATAAAGTTAATAGTAAAACGGTTATCCCTTCACCCAAGTGTCTATAATTTGACTAACGGCCCGTTGTGCATGCCCGGTAAAACTTTCTGAACCGCTCGCAGCATCCTGAAAAAGTTATAGGCCCGGGCAACGACCGGGCCGAAGATGGCATTTCTATTCGTAAAACCACAAACCTCGCCAGCGTGACGGAAGAAGAGCTCATAAAAAAATGCCAGCGCGGCAGCCGCAGTGCCCAGGAACAACTATACGCCCGGTATGCCGACCGGCTCTATCGCCTGGCCTACCGGTATATAAAAAGCGATACCGATGCGGAAGATGTTATCATGCTCTCATTTGCCAAAGTATTCAGCAGCATTGGCAGTTTTGTCTATCGTGGTGAAGGTTGCACAGAAGGATGGATGCGCAGGATTGTGGTGAACGAAGCACTGATGTGGCTGCGAAAGAAACACAACTTTAACCTTACCGAAAGCCTGGACGCTACACTGCAGGAACCTGACCTGCAGCCGTATGGCCAAATGGATGCCGAAGATGTTTACCAGTTCGTGTTGCTACTGCCTACCGGTTATCGCACCGTCTTTAACCTGTCGGTGATTGAAGGATACAATCACGCCGAGATCGCAGCGCTCCTGCAGATAAACGAAAACACTTCACGGTCGCAGTTATTCAAAGCCAAAACATTACTAAAGAAAATGCTTACCCGGGAGGGATATCATTATGGGACATGACATTGATAAAATATTTCAACAGAAGATTCGTGAGGCGGAGCAACGGCCTGTGTATTGGCAGAAAGAAGCAACGTGGCAACGCCTCAGTATTACACCTTCGCGATCGAGACGCTATATCTATTATGCTGCAGCTGCATCGTGCTTACTGATCATGGTAACGGGTATATACTCGTATCGGCACCTAACATCGAAACGTGATGTTTCGCATGGCCAATCAACAACTGCGTCTATTACACCAACAACACCGATACCGCAGGAAATGCCAAAGGAATTCTCAGAGAAACCAGCGGCCCAACGGTATGCCACTGCCTCCCTAAAAAATGCTATACAGGGAAATATAGCGCCAGTACCTGACACCACTGCAACCAACATCACGGATGCTGTACCAACCATTACACCGGTTGTTGTGTCGGTTGACTCTGCGGTAAGCACAGCGAGTGAGCCCAATACATTGGCTGCAGACAATAAAAAGATCAAACCCATTATTGGTATTATACCGGAGCAAACTGATCAACCGGTCGCTGTCCGCCAGGAAAAGAAACGCAAGGTAAAGCTCTTCCATTCAGAAAAGAACGAGCGCTCTGCCGAGCCATCAGAAGAAAATAAATTAGTTATCGCCCGCATTAACTAACCTACGCTATGAAACATACTGTCGTTACCATTCTCTTTATCATTTTCCTGAATCAGCTGCATGCACAAGGAGTAAACTATGCTCCCGGCACGCGGCATTCCAATATTTACCGCCTTCATAATCGAAAGCCTAATTTCTTTCCCGACTCTGTTCGTGTGGAGTTTCCTGAACAGGAAGCCGTGGTTGTGTTTGAATTGAAGCGCTACCAACAGCATGCATCTTTCATCGAAAACTTTCCAACTACGCTGCAAGAGCTTTACATCTATTTATCCAAAAGTCTACCGGAAAACCGGGGAGGGTCGCTGGTAGTAAATGTTTTTTATAAAGCGGACGATCAAAAAGAAATAACCATTCAAGAGCGTGCCGCTGAAACAAAGCTGCTGGTACACGACAAGCAAATAACACAACTTCTGCCTCCCGGCATCGAACTATACCTGCAAACCGATATAGCCAAAGTCTATATATATGTACCGGATTTATCAGGTATGCAGCAACTATCGCAGCAAAGTTTCCAGCCAGTCGTTTCGGCGTTGAACGAGGAATCGAAGGCGTATTACATCGGAAGAAAAAGTTTTAAAGCCCGGTTCATTCTACAAAGGAATGTTATCAGCTATAGCAAGGTACAGCATACGGAGCCCAACGATCTGATCTACGGCACAGGCAGTGCAGCCGTGGGTGTCTTCCGCGACAAGGTATATCCGGAACTTACCGGTGCCATCGGGTTAAGCTTCAGCGACCGTTTTAACCGAAGAAGTCAAAAACTGGAATTTACCTATTCTGCTATGTTCTTGCCGGAACGCAATGCAGAAGGCGGAGGCTACACCAACAACATCAGTTCCTTCCTTGGCGTATCGTATCGAAAAAACGTTAGTCGTAATGACCGGCCTGTATGGAGCGGTTTGGGTGCTGCCATACTGGTATACGACAAAGGGAATTTTTTTCAGGGTAGAACAGCCCGGTTCTCTATACACTCGGATTTAGGTATTAAACGTCTAAGTATTATACCTGAGTTTTACCTTACCAACGACTTCAAGAAATTTCAATTCGGGCTTAAACTCAACTACGCGTTTTAACATTGGTGAACCCTGGCACACGTGCCAGGGTTTTTTAAACCGCATCGGTTATGAGCTAACTTCTGTCCAGCCAACATTTGAAGCTAACGGGAAATCACTGCTAACGATAATATATATAATTACTTGCCGCTTAACATGACCATGTCGTTCACACTGATCTCGGTAGTCGTGCGTTTCTCGCCAGTAGCCGTTTCGTATGAACGGTGAACCAGCTTTCCTTCTACCGCTACCTCACTTCCTTTTTTCAAATACTGGCTCGCTATATCTGCGAGCTTATCCCACAAAACGAGGTTGTGCCACTGCGTTTCTTCTACCTTTTCTCCCCGCTGATTACGGTATGTACTGTTCGTAGCGATCGAAAACGTAGCAAGCTTTTTTCCGCTATCAAACGTTTTAACTTCAGGGTCGCGACCAAGACGACCAATTAGCTGAACACTGTTTCTCAGGTTTGCCATATATAGTATATATTTATTTGTTACGGTGTATATATAGTGTTTTACACAACAATCAATAGCCGTGGCAAATATGTATACAGAAAAATTCATGAGTCGTATGAAAAACGTTTACTTTCGATTACTTTCGTTTGTAGCCGTTTGTAAACGGATAGTTATATGCCAGAAAGAGTTGAGAAAAGATGCATCGAGTGCGGTAAATCGGTGAAAGGGAGAGTAGACAAGAAATTTTGTTCCGATCAATGCAGGAGCTCTCATAACAATAAGCGCCATGGAGAACATACTCACTATATACGGAACGTCAACAATATACTCCGCAAAAACAGGCGTATACTTTCCGATCTGAACCCGGAAGGCAAAAACAAAGTAAGCCGGGAAAAGCTGGCTACCCGGGGGTTCAATTTTAATTTCTTTACCAGCACTTATAGAACCAAAGAGGGGTCGCAATACTTTTATTGTTACGACCAGGGCTATTTGTCTATTGACAACGAAAGCTTTCTGCTGGTGATCAAGCGCGACTATTGACACCGGCTAACAGTATACCGGCTTTGTGTGGTTAGCCACTAGCCGGGTAATTCTTTATAAAAAGACAGCCTGCCTATTGCACTTTGCCTTAAAAAAGTATGGAGGATTTGTATTTTACAGATATACTATTGCAACAGCTATAAATTTTATTGCGATGCCCGCCCGCAAAATCAGCACCCTGGATAGTTTAATAATCGCAATCGCCGCAACACATGTCTCTGTCTGGAAAAAATCAGATACGTTTTTAGGGTAAAGCCTTGACCCTTACGAAAAATAATATTTACTTTAATAACGTTCATTGTGAGAGTCACCCCTCTTTAGTATCAGGCAATGAAACGTTAGAAACTTATCGACCATGTTCGAAATGCGTCATTCCGCGGATATGCACTGGTCTATCCCTCTAACGACAGGGCAGATTCCTCTTTGTAAATCCAACGTATTTGCGGAAAGATCATTCAGTGCTCAATTCGCTGTAACATCGGCGTTATGGGATATAGTCTATCCTGACCGTTGTATTACCGATGCGGAACCAAATGTTCCTGCACTCCTCTATGGCCATACCGTTGTGCTAAATATATATGGCCAGGAGCAGCCATACTATAGTACGGAGGTGGTATATGCAGATGCTCTGCTGAGCAGGCATTATAAAGTCAGTACACGTTGCGCGGACAACCACGCGGCGGTGTAAAGGGTATTTCGCGAACCTTAAAAAACCTAACCTAATAACGAACCTTTACCATTAAATGTATGGCTACAACATCAAAACAACCCAAATTAAAATTCCTGCCAGGAGAAAACTGGAAGGAATTGAAGCTGAAAAAGGGCACTTCTACCAAGCGCTACGCAGTATCCGACAAGGGCCGTATTGTGAGCTTTAAGGAAAACATTGATGACGGGTATATTCTGAAGCCGCGTCTCACGCAAGGATATCCCAGTATTACGATTGGTCGCGAAGATACCAGGCAGAATTACTATATCCACCGACTGGTAGCGGAGTATTTCAACAAGCAGGTCAATGCGAAACACTCTTTTGTAATTCATGTTGATCATAACAAGGAAAATAATAAAGCTGCGAACCTGAAATGGGTAAGCCACGACATCCAGATTGAACACGCCAAAAAAGACCCGAACGTATTGCTGCGCATGAGCCCTGATGAGGGCCCCAAACTTACTGCTGACAAGGTAAAGCAGATTAAAGTGGCACTCTTCCGCTCCAAGAAACAACCTACGCTCAAAGCACTCGCCAGAAGGTTCCGCGTTTCAGACATGCAGATTCACCGCATCAAGATCGGAGAAAATTGGGCGCACGTAAAAGTATAATTCTGAGTAACAGAAGTAGATAATGCCAAACCAGCCTTGCAAAGGGCTGGTTTCTTTTTTTTATTTGTATAAACACAACAACCATGCGCATTATTTTTTTATCAATCGTGCTATGCACGCAAATCTTTATTGTTTACGCACAAAACAAAACCTTAACACCTGTAACGAAGCCTGAAGAAGTCGGCCTGTCGGCAACACGCCTCGCGCGGATCGATAAGATGGTAGAAGAACATGTATCGAATCTGTGGATACCCGGTGCAGTAGTATGTATCGTTAAAAACGGAAAAGTTGCTTACCACAAAGCATACGGTTACAGGGATATAGAGAGCAAAACCCTGTTAAAGAAAGATGATATTTTCAGAATAGCTTCCCAAAGTAAAGCCATCACCAGCCTCGCGGTAATGATGCTGTGGGAAGAAGGTAAGTTTCTGCTGGATGATCCGATCTCTAAATATATACCGGAATTCAAGAACCCCACAGTACTAAAGACTTTCAATCCGCAAGACAGCAGCTATACTACCGAGCCTGCCAAGAGTGAGATTACTATACGCCAGCTTCTTACGCATTCGTCTGGTATAGACTATGCCGCCATTGGCAGTGACGAGTTTAAAGCCATCTATGCCAAAGCGGGCGTGCCCAGTGGCATTGGTAACAACGACATGATATTAGGCGAACGGATGCGTATACTCGGTAAACTTCCGCTGAAACACAATCCGGGCGAACGCTGGACATACGGTCTCAACGATGATGTATTGGGCTACTTTGTAGAAGTATTATCAGGTATGCCGTTCGATCAGTTTCTGCGCAAACGCATCTTCGATCCGCTGGGCATGAACGATACATATTTTTACCTGCCGAAAGAAAAGCAAAGTCGCCTTGTGACTCTCTATACAGGAGGTAAGGATGGCAAGGTTGTGAAGCCCGATACAAAAGCATACGACAATGTAATAGCGACTTATCCCAACACTGCCGGTACATACTTTTCCGGAGGCGCAGGACTTTCTTCTACCGTGGAAGACTATGCTAAATTTTTGCAGATGTTTTTAAACAAAGGAAAATATAACGGCGTACAATTATTAAGTCGGAAGACAGTTGAGCTTATGCTGACTGATCAACACATTCCCAACATACATTTCGGACTTGGTTTTGGATTAGAAACTATTGAGAACGATTACCAATCTGTACTATCGCTTGGTTCCTTCTCGTGGGGAGGCGCGTTCAATACACATTACTGGGCTGATCCAAAAGAAAATCTGATCGGACTGATCTATACCAATATATACCAGTCGCCATACTGGAGCGTTGGCGACAAGTTTAAGACATTAACCTACCAGAGCTTCGCTGAATAACGCGAACGTTGTTCCAGCAGTCATAAAAAAAGGAATTGAAGTATACTTCGATTCCTTTTTTATTACTAGTATGTATAGATGAAACAGCTATAAGTTCGACTGTATCGTTTTTTCCAATTCGCTCTTCTCTGTCAAGCCGGTTTTAGACCAAACCTGCTTTCCATTTTTATAGAGCAGCAGTGTAGGCAACACCTGCACTTTCATATTTCCGGTAAGAATCGAATTTTCATCGGCGTTGATTTTTACGAGTGTAACCTTATCTGCATAACGCGTGGAAAGCTCTTCCAGCCAGGGAGCCATCTTTTTGCAGGGAGCGCACCACTTGGCATAGAAGTCTACGAGCACCACCTTGTCCGTGTTCACCTTACTGTTAAATTCATCCAGCGACATCCCCGGTGTAGAAGCGGCACCTTCCTCGTAAGGTTTGTGTTCTGCGGTCCATTGCATCATACCACCCGTCATTTCATATACTTCCCTGAAACCATGGCTCCGCATATATTGTGCAGCTTTAGCACTTCTTCCGCCAGATAAACAATATACCAACACAGGTTTATTCTTATCAAGCGCCGATACCATCGATTCAAATTCCTTGCTGTTTATGTTCATGTTGAATGCACCATTCAGGTGATTCTTGCGAAACTCTTCAGGGGTACGAACATCTACCACCTGACCGTCTTTCGCTTGTTGTAATTTGGCCAGAAACTCATCTGTGCTCAATTGCGTTTTCTGCTGCCCCATCGCTGCCGATGCCACCATCAGCATAGCCATGAAGCCTATCATTCTTACCCGATACATAGTCATCTTATTTTTATTTACTGCAAGGAACAGAGCGATTCTAAATAATACAAACCGCTCATAGCATTAGTCGTAACACCATTGCACAAAACAACCACCGAATTGAAGGGATGAATCAATTTACAGCCTACACCAAAACCGTCTCACAAACCATGCGCTATGACATTAATCTACATCGGCCTGTCAAATGCAGGCATAAGTTACAACCTGATTTCCAGCGTTTGACCACAAATGTTAATGATTGTATCGCGCCGTTCGCAGTGCTCTGGATGCAGACTCATGTACCATTGGAATACAAAAAAAGAGAAATGCAACTATTGTCAACTTCAGATTCCTATACTTTCGGTGTAGGTATAGATACAGCATTTCCTTATCTTTGTTCCACTCTACCTTACCACCTGCATGTTATTCAATAGTTATACCTTTCTCGGACTGGTCTTACTGACTTTTATTTTCTACTATGCTCCGCTCTTTTCAAAGCATCAGGTCAAAATATTAATTATAGCAAGCTTAGTATTTTATGCATATGACCAGCTTAATTTATTGCTGTTATTAATTTCATCTGCAGTAATAAATATTTTAATAAGCTATTATGTAATTTTTAGCAGAGAAAGTCGCAAAAAAATACTTGCTGCAACAGGAGTTGTTTTAAATCTGTCAATACTAGCGTTTTTTAAATATAGTCCACTGATCGGTAGTAGTTTCTTCGCAAAGTCTGATTCTATTGGTCATTTCTTACTCACCATTCCATTACCAATCGGCATATCCTTCTTCACATTTGAGGGGATAAGTCTTCTCATTGATAGTTTTAAGGAAAAGAAATTACGGTCGAATGAACTTGTACCGCAATCATTGGCTAAACATGCGCAACGAACGCTGCTTTTTATTTCATTTTTCCCGCACCTGGTAGCGGGGCCTATCTTAAAAGCCCACGATTTTTTGCCACAAATTGAGGAAAAGAAAATTGCGGAGATAGATTGGGTATTCTGTTTCAAGAAAATAGTTCTTGGTTATTTTCTAAAAATGGTTGTAGCCGATAACCTAAAGGATTTTACATTCTGGATTGCCTATCCCTACTTTCAATCCCGTTCTTCAATAGATCTTATTGTTATGTTATTTGGCTATTCCTGCCAGATCTTCGCTGATTTTGCCGGTTACTCTTTAATTGCAATCGGCTTTGCAAAATTATTTGGATATAGCTTTAATGAAAATTTCAATTTCCCCTATATCTCCACATCATTCAAAGAATTTTGGAAACGCTGGCACATATCCTTGTCGTCTTTTTTAATGGAGTATCTATATATACCGTTGGGTGGAAACAGAAAAGGTGCTACACGAACCTATATAAATTTAATGATTACGATGATACTGGGCGGGTTATGGCACGGAGGGGCATGGAGTTATGCTATATGGGGGGGCTTTCATGGTTCTGCCTTATCCATAGAGCGCTTCATTTCCGATAAATTTAAAATAAAGTATAATAGTTTTATCAATTTCATGAAAGGTGCAGGGGTCTTCTGTCTTGTTACATTGGCATGGCTGCTTTTCAAGCTTCCGGAATTTTCTCATGTAATCAAGTACTTCCAAAGTATCAGCAACAATTTTATGCAAAAAGATGATGCCCATTTAATCGCTTATATTTTGCTTTATTCCTCTCCCGTTGTGCTATACCATGCGGTTTATGCTATGCGTGATACAGTTTTAGCTATACGAATACAAAAAGCGGACTTCGCATTGTATGGTATAATGCTGTTCCTCATCACGGTAAACAGCGGTTCATCAGGTTCATTTATTTATTTTCAATTTTGATTATGATACTAAAAACGATCATAACCAGCGGAGCTTTACTGATTATATACCTGGCTTCCTTATCTGTATTAGTTCCCAACCTGAAAACACAACAACATCAATGGGAAAGCAATACAATTAAGGCTGAGAATTTTATTTACGCATCAAAACAATACCGGAGTATAATTGTTGGCTCATCGCTGGCCAATAGAATTGTTACTGATAGTATCGATGAATTTTACAATCTTGCCTTTTCAGCAAAGGGCATTTTTGATGGGTTAAAGATTTTAACGGAATCGAATCAGCTACCGGAAAATGTCTTTATTGAAACCAATGTTATTCTTCAACCGGAGGATAAAGAGTTTACTAATTCAATCACTAATCCGATCCGATACCGGTTTTTAAAATATGCTCCCGGATTGAGGAGCGGAAAACAACCTATTCCATCTTTTTTAGCACCTCCCATGGCATTTCTTATTTCAGGCACACTTTACAGAATTAAATTAAATTTGATGCCTTCCTATCAAACACAAAAAAAGAAAACTGAGGCCGGAATCTTCGATGTAAAATTGAACAAAAATATAGAGAACGCTTCTGTAAAACCCGATACAGCCAGACTATCACAAGCACTGGATTTGCTCTCTTCTTATGTAAACAAATTAGAAAAGAAGGGAATCAACGTTATCTTTTTTGAAATGCCTGTACATGAAAAAATATATAACCTCGCTTCTCCAACGCAGATAAGGCTGGCTATCTTAAACAGATTCCCGTCCAGTGAGTATAAGTACATTACATTACCTCCTGATTTAAATTTTAAAACTACCGATGGAGTTCACCTGGATTTAGGTGGAGCATATCAATATAGATCGCACTTCATGCACAAAGTCAACTGCAATTATTGCAACAATTAGTTACACGTTAATGCCTGTATCGCGGCGTTCGCACGCTCCGGTTCTTGCGGATATCGACACGTTTATTCTTGGGATACTTCACCGAAAAAGATATCTGGTGCTTTACGTTATCGCCCGAAGGTATACTTTCCTTCCACTGCAACCGCCCAGAGAGTTTATCAAGCGTTGCACCCGATGCCTCCTGCACATCTACTGCTATATCGCTCTCTTGCGACACCGGAACCTGGTCTTGTATCTTGATCGACACCGGTATCTTCCGATTATTCTTCACCACAATCTCATACCGGAATGATTCTTCTCTGCGTGCTCCTATAAATTTAGTAGCTGCTTTATCTTCCATCTTTGTACGACTCACGATAATCTGATTATCACGCCCCAGTGAAAGTTCCAGTGTATCGCTGATCATTCGTGTGTTGATCTCCGACTCACCGATGTAGGTATTGCCAAAGTATATATTTGCTGTGCCGTTAATGAGATTCAACTTTTCCCAACCTGTTACTTTAGCAACCAGAAAAGCACTGAGGTCAACTTTCGGAATCGTTAAATATTCGTATGAAGCCTGCAACGATTCATTGAAAAGATCGAGTGAATGCGGCTGGCCATTGGCTAAAATGGTTTGAGCCTGATCAATTGCAAACGAAGCACTCAACTCCGCTACATCTATACTGCCGGCATCCGACTGTACTGAATCTACCAGCGCGTTATTGAAATAGTTTAAAGCTTTATTATCGACCCAGCCTTCATTGCCTGAAGAAGTATAGTTGAGCGTCCAGGTGGTAAGATATGGGCGTGATGCTCCCAATGAAGGATCGCCTGTTGATAATGTAATCCTGGAATGGCGCCAGTCAATGGCCGTATTGTTATATACCTGTGCTTTATACTTTAGCAACACCGGTTTATTCACATCTGACGCTATCAAATCGTATGAAGCCTCCCAACCAGCTTCTTCAACCAGGTATCGCAATGCAAAATTTACTTTCTGGTCAGCGGCTGCAAGAATTACCACCACTATCTGCTTGCGTGTAGTATTAATCCTGTCGCGCAACAGCGAAGCTTTTTTCTCCAAATTTTTTTGACGCTGCTGCAGCACACGCTTTTGCCTGTTCAATTCTGTTAACGCATTGTTGATTTTGAGAACACGTTCGCGCATAAAATCTACAGCACTGCCCAGTGACTGTACAGAAGCTGCAGCACCCAAAGTTAACTTCTGGTTCTGTGTAAGCGTTTCTTTCTCAAATACGAAAGCATCAATATGATTGTCAACAAACTCGATCTTTTCTTGTATATATAGCAGTGAATCCTCCAAGGATTTTATTCTACCATCCAGCGTAGCGGCATCTATTGTAACCTGATCGGTGCTTACAGAAAGTAACGATACGGTATTATCCGCTGCTACTTGTACACTTTCATCAGCAAGATCAGGTGAAAGACCTTTGAAGATGATCGTGTTCCTGCCTTTCTTTACTGCTACATTTTCAGTGCTCGATATCTCTGCACCATTGAGAAAGACGGTAACCGCTTGAGGCTTTACATCAACCGGTATTTCATTTTCATATTGAGCAAGGAGATGGAATGGCAGAGATACCGCCAGTACAAAGGGGTAGATCAGGTTTTTCATAGCTATAGATATCAATATATCATCAAACGAAAAGATAAGATAAAAACTTATTTATAGAGTCATCAAAAAGTTTCCCAGAAACACATAAAGTTCAGATGAAATCGAAGATATTGCAACCCGTTAATCAGACCTGCTCATTGAAAACAAGACTCCTGTTACTCATTCTCCTGTTTATTGGTATAGCCTGTTCGTCTAAAAAGACGCAACGCGAACTTTATAACGAAACAACTTCCGGTTTCACGTACGAGACTTATAAAACAACATCTTCCGCTACTGTAGGGCCAGCCATAAAAATATATAATGCAGAACTTCCGGATACCATTACGCCACTAAAGCCGGAGTATGCGCATTTGCTGTTAGGCTACCTCTGGACGGTATCTAAAAAACCCGCGATGGCCTTTGCAGAAGCAGATCTTGCCCAGGAAAGTGCTGATCAGGATGTGCAGTACATGTCGCAATCGCTACGTGCCATTACCATGTATGAGCAGGGATGGGATACGTTGGCCCGACAGGAATCTCAACGCGCCAAACAATTGCATAAGCCGAACTCCGATGTTCAATACGAAGCTACCACATTCTATATGCTGCTGGCCTTGGCCAAGATATACGATAAAGATTTTGAAGCATCGAAGTTTTATTGGGCTGGTTTCGCCAACGAAACAGGTATACATTGGCCTTACCAGTTAACCGATGCTATTGCCGATGTGCAAGCCAAACGCATGCAACTGGCATTACAGAAGTTTAAAGTATTGTCGCAAGACCCTGCAGTGCCGGAAGCGTTGCGCACAGTGCTCGCCGGGAAAATTGCATTGATTGAAGAAAAGGGCGGCAATGTGGAATCACCGTTATTCTGGCCGCGACTCATTTCTACGATCGTGCTGGAAGAGCTGAAGAAAACATCCGGCAATCAGCTTTCACGTTTTGTAAACATGCTGGAGGGGCTGAAGGAAAAGTTGCCGGCCTGATATATTGCTGGTATTTTACAGGACGGTTGCACGAAAATAAGCGTTCAATCACAAAACCTGTTGCGCACATTCTGCGTGAACAGCCTTGTAACCACTTCCTTATGATCTCCCTCTTCCATCGCCTTAGAGAAACCAACAGGCTATACATCCTGCTCATCTTTTCGCTTACTACTATACTGTGTGTAACGCTGGTGGCCTTTCGTGTGCAGTATACTGCTAATGTAACGTTTGTATTCCTGGTGTGGAATATATTTCTGGCACTGGTACCCTATATGATCAGCACATTACTCGTATTATACCATCACACGGTAAAGAATGCCTTCTGGCTATGGTTGCCGTTCATGGCGTGGTTATGTTTCTTTCCGAATGCTCCCTATATATTAACAGACCTTTTTCACTTGAAGCAGCGACCCGGTGTACCGTATTGGTATGACCTTGCGTTAATACTATTCTTCGCATGGAATGGGTTAATGCTGGGTTTTGCCTCCATGATGGATATTCAGTCGGTTTTCACCACCCGCTTTAAACCGTGGATCGGCTGGACAATCTCTATCGGCAGTTTATTGCTGGCCGGATTCGGCATATACCTCGGTCGTTATCTTCGCTGGAATAGCTGGGATGTAATCTCCTCCCCCATGCACCTCCTGCACGACATCGCTACGCGTGTACTCAACCCCTTCCATCATCCACAGACGTATGGTGTAACTCTACTTTTCGCCACGTTTCTGCTACTCGGATATATACTGTTAATACAATTCGCGAAGGTATATACGAGAAAGTAACATTTTTCAATTGAGGCATCTCACTCCCCATTTTAAGGTATAAATTATACCAAAAAAAGTGTGCACGCAAACTTGCATGGCGGGCACGTTCCCGTAACTATATATTTTTACCGGCAGTAAAGATCGCTTAATCCGGAAGCTTAAAAATTGTCTTTTTCATAACACACCTGTTATTTCTACAATTAATGCAGTTGTGATATTTACACGCTTATTGTTAGAGGCTGAGGGCAACAACGTGAGGATATAGGTTGGTGAATTATACGTTTTACACGTCTGATGTTACAACGTCTGCAATAATATTTAGGTTCGAATCCATTTTTTTGCTGAGATATAGTGTTAACCGCTGCCGCCGTTGCGTGCGCAGTAAAGATCGCTATTCACATAGCTGTGCATACTTAAACTAAATATATTGATTATGAAAAAAACAAAAATGTTTTTGCTCGTGCTGCTTGCATCGCTGGCCGGTTGCGATCACGAAGCTGTTAACCCACAGGCTTCAACTTCACCATCTACAAGCAGTGAATTAAGTGTTACCAGTTCCGCGCGGGCAGCATCAACAGGAACATTTTCCGTACTAACGTATAATGTAGCCGGTTTACCTGAAGGATTGTCAAGCTCCCATCCGGAAGCTAACACTTCGGAAATAGGTCAGCGCATTCGTAATTACGATATTGTACATGTACAGGAAGATTTCAATTATCACGCAACTTTATACGCTAACGACAATCATGCATACCGCACACCTACCAGCGGAGGTGTTCCGTTTGGTGACGGACTGAATACACTTTCAAAATTTCCATATACTGATTTTCAACGCATCAAGTGGAATAACTGTAACGGCACCGATTGTCTTACACCCAAAGGATTCACCTACAGTCGCATACGCATCGATGAAGGTATATATATAGACTTTTACAACGCTCACCCGAATGCAGGCACCGAAGCAGCAGACCTTTCCGCCAGACGCGCCAACATTACACAGCTGTCGCAATTCATAGCGCAGAACTCTGTGGGTAACGCAGTTATTGTGATGGGTGATCTGAATTGCCGTTATACACGTGCAGAAGACAACGTCCGCGAGTTGATAACAAACAATGGCCTTACAGATGCCTGGATTCAATTGATACGCCAGGGAAATATACCAGCTGCAGGTAGCAATCCTATTTTGTGCGAGTTCCCCAACATGACCAACCCTTGTGAAGTAGTTGACAAGATATTTTATCGCGACAGTAAATTCATAGATTTCACACCTACTTACTATCAGCTTGACAATCCTGATTTTGTTACGGATGATAACCAACCGCTCTCTGATCACTATCCGTTGCTGACAAATTTCTCGTGGTCTATAAACAATGGTTTTGCTTTGAGCGATCTCTTCGGCGGACCGCACGGAACTCCTTTCAATGACCTGGTAACATTAAATACTTCTTCTATCGCAAGTAAATTTATACTACGAGGCGGCTCGCGCGTTGATAATGTGGGTGTATTGCTGAACAACGGTACTACATTGACGCATGGCGGAAGTGGAGGCACTGAAAAAACATTAACACTCAATACTGGCGAATATGTGCAATCTGTAAAACTCTGCTCCGGACAAAAAGACGGGCACACCAGAGTGTTCTATATCGAATTGCGCACTAACCAGGGCAGAACACTTTCAACGGGCTCACAAACCAGCAGCACTGTAACGTACACAGCTCCCACGGGTATGAAAGTAACAGGCTTCTATGGCAACTCCGGCGATGAAGTTGATCAGCTGGGGATTATATATACCAATTTATAGCAATCAGACAATTCATCAGAGTCTCAGGTATTCCATGAGACTCTGATACTTTAAATAAAAAATTACAATTATCAATTGGTTAATATTACAGTAACGTGAGGTCTGTTTGCCACAATCCTGATTAGATGCCCATAGTCAGTATGTTGGCGGAAAAAATTCCCCGACCATAAGTGTTAATACGGACAGAACTTTCCGTATAAATCCTACCAGATATACACGTAAATCCAACATTGCCAGAAACCTTGCTACACCCTTAGTTTGTGGTATGCTTAGGGTTATAAAACAGCTGTCTATCAGCAAAAGGCTGCAAATTATTTCATTCGTTTCCATCAGCTTTATTTGCATTTTAATTGTTCTGATCTTTTACACTAAGCAAAAAGAAGAACAGGTTACCGATACCGTGCGGGTATACCACTGGATGGAGCTTAACGTATGGATGAAGATCAAAGCTTATAACTGCGTTCGTGGTGATTTTCTGACCATCGTTTTTGCAGATCCTGCAACACAATCTGAAAACATAAAGGAAGCCCTTGAGTATTTTAACGAGCGGCAGGAGGATCTTGTCTCCTACAAAGAAGACATGACGTATTGGGGCGAAATATCCCCGGAGATACAGGCTCACTACGACTCGCTGGATGACGCTATCAATGCCTATGTATCGTATTGCAAGGACAAGATTCAAATAATAACACAACCCTCCACAAACGACACGGTTAATCTTGCCGAAGTGAAGCGAACAGCATTGCAAGAATCGAATGAGCTTTATAGGAACATCCGCTCACATGCAATCGACATTCTGGAGGCTATAGGTATAAATGTCGATCAGACCGAAACAAAAATTGAGACTGATATAAAACAAATGATGCTGTTGTTTTACATTTTATCAGGCTTATTGGTCGTTATCATTTTCTTCGTGATCCGGGTTATCGGCAGATCAATGCTCCGGCCTATTCATGAAACAAGGGCTTCACTGGAACTGCTTTCCAAAGGCGGACTGCCCGTTATTAAAGAATATCAGGGTAAAGATGAGTTATCAACTATGCTTCAATCCTTACGCGGATTCAGCGCACACATGACCAGCCTGTTAAGCTTTGTAAGCAATGTAGCCAGGAAGAATTTTAACGAAGAAGCCAAAATGTTCGAAGGCAAAGGCTTGATTGCAGAAGCGCTCATCAGCATGCGTGATAACCTTGCGCAACATGCTATGGATGAATCGCAACGTAGCTGGACTGTGCAGGGGCAAGCTGATCTTGCAAACCTCATACGACAACAAGCTAACTTTGACACCATTTGCGATCAGGCACTGGCTTACATCGTGAAATATATGCGGGCAAGTCATGGGGCACTATATATCATGGAAATGAATAACGATCGCGAGCACCTGAGGCTGGCATCGGTATATGCTTATGCACGCAAAAAGTATATTTCAGGAACAGTACAACCCGGCGAAGGACTGATAGGGACAGTATACCTGGAACGCCAGATGACCATACTGCGTGATGTTCCTGAAGACTATATCAAGATCACCTCCGGCTTAGGAGAAGCGTTGCCACAATGCCTGGTAATATGCCCGCTGATGTTAAATGAACGTGTTTATGGTGTGCTGGAAATCGCCTCCTTCAAAGCATTTGAGCAACACGACACAGATCTTATTCAAAAGTTTGGCGAGCAGCTCGCCTCTGCTATCGCTACCGGGCAAATCAACCAGCGCACAGAAGAACTTCTGCGTGAATCACAGCTCAATACTGAAACATTGCGCGTGCGCGAAGAAGAAATGAAACGCTATGTGGAGCAGCTGCGCACGGCTCACAATCAAACAGAATTTGAACTTGCCGAAAGCAAAACGCGGGAACATCAACTTCAATCGATACTGCAGACACTCGGTCAGAACCTCATCGTTGTAGACAGCAATTTCAAAGTAATAAGCCTCAACACGCATAACAACAACGCCATGAGAAGACTATTTTCAAAACCGCTTTCTGTTGGTGGAAATATACTTTCTCTTTCTGACAACAGTATACGAGAATCTATCCAGAATATATTGAGCACAACAATCCACTTCGGAGAAATGCGAAAGCTAACAGTAGATGGTATTTCCATTACATCAAAACCGTTTCATAACAAACAGGGTGGTGCTACTTTGTGCTTGATTGTTGTGGATGAAGAATCAAAGTTAATCGAGATATAAACAGTCGTTGGAAATTTGCAGGCTCTCTGCAAACACTGGTCCCTGAAATCGGGCGTTTGTTGTTGAAGAAATCAACAAGGGCATAAGGAAGTAAAGATATATAGAATTCCGCTATATCACAACTCGGTTACACCGCCATTTCGAATGGTCAATATTCTATCACAATAGTATAAATCACTGGCGTTATGAGAGGTTAGTATTGTTATACATTGTGTGCTATTCAATTTGATAATCCCATGTACAATTTCTCTTAGTTCTACATCCATTCCTGTAAACGGTTCGTCTAACAGAAGCACCTTGGGTTGATGATATAAAACTCGAATTAAACCGATAAGTTGTTTCTGGCCTCCCGATAAATTAATCCCCTCCTCACCCAAGAGAGTAATCACTGAAAGATTGAATTTTTGAAATACTTCTTCCAAACCTAAATTCCTTATAAACTGTAATACAGAAGTATATATTAATTGCCGTTCTTCAAGTGCTATATTATAAGCCAAACTTCCGTTAAAGATTTTATTCTCTTGAGAGAGATACGCTATTTGCGAGCGCCAATAGCGTTTGTTATAACTCTCCATAGGCACATCGTTTAAAAAGATTACGCCTTCATACTTTGCGTAGTATCCATGAAATAATTTAAGAAGCGTACTCTTACCACATCCGCTTGGTCCTGTTAATCCCGTAATACTTCCTATATTTACTTTAAATTCTACGTTACTTAAAATGATCTCACTACCGGGATACTGAAAACTAATATCTCTTCCTCCAAAATTTATAAGGTCGTTTCCTAAAAGATCAAATTTGGAATCGTAGTGTACCTCCGGTTTCAATTGTGAATACTCATACATTCTTTCAAATGAAATTCTTGCTTCCTGAATATTTACATTTGCAACAGCTAACCTAATGATAGCCGGAATAGAAGTGCTTACCAATCCCGTAACAGCAACAAACTCACCAATGGTTAGTGTCTTAGAAAAGACAGAAAATACCAGAAACCAGAGAATAGTTAATAGTAATACGCTGAATATTATTTCTGTCATCAGGGTATAGGAAGATGTTAGCTTACCGAGATTAAAAATACTCTCTTGAAAAAGCTTATAGGTCGATAAATTTGATTGAGCAAACTCTTTCTCTTTGCCGTGGTTTTTAATAGTAAATATTCCGGTAAGCGTATCAATGAAATGGCTCTCGGAGCTTGCGTATGAATTCATCACATTTTTCTGTAATCTGGAAATTCTGGAACTATACATGTATATAACAACATATGCGATTATTATCCCCAAAATATTCATCATAAAAACGGTCAAACTATATATGAGAATTACCATCAATGAAATCGCAATTAATAAGAAATCAATAAACATTTGCGAAAACAAAACACTGATTACAGCTTGAATCCGGGCCGCATCATTGAGTCTGGCAACGAAATCGCCGGTTCGCCTGCTTTCAAAAAACCGATAGGGAAGTTCCAAAAGCTTCGAGAAGAACGTACTAACAATTCTGAGGTTAAATTGAATATTATGAGCTATCAGAATATGTGATTTAAAATAATTTGCTAGCGAGCGAATAATGAAAACACAACCCAATAAACATAATGCCGCGATAAGTTTACTTTCACTTTTCTGTGGAATAATATGATCTATAATTCTTTGAGAGAATATACTAACAGCAACAGCTGACAAAGTTGAAACGATTCCAAAAAAAATAACAAGAGAAAGTAAGGATACATCTTTTTGCAAATGTCCGGTGAGCCAAGTAAAGAATGACTGTTTTGTTGATTCGCTATCGGTTATAAAATCGTAATGTTTTCTTTTCGATACAGTTAATAGAATTTTGGATGTCCATCGATTTTCAATTTGATCCCGGCTATATACAACAATTCCTTGCGCTGGATCAGCAATAATAAATTTGTTACCGATCACTTCAATCAAAACAACAAAATGGTTCAACCAGTTATCGCATTCAATATGTAGTATAATCGGTAAGTGAAGGTTTGTTAATTGACTTAGTTCATCTGCCTCATAGCCTTCCGAATCGAAGCCAAACTCTTCAAATGCATCCTGAAGGCCTTGTATGGTTGTTCCATCTCTATTCGTGCCAGAAGCAAGTCTCACAGTTTCCGCATCGGAACTTACATTATACCATTTCAAAATGGTTCTAATGCATGCTACACCGCAATCGAATCTATCATCCTGCGGTATTAAAAATTTGCGATATTTAAAATGATAGAATTCCCGATACATTTTTAATACTATCAATACTTGTAAATCCCATTCTTCTTATTGGCTCCTGGTTGGGAATGAATATAAAAGAGGTTGGGACTGAAGTCACATTAAATAAAGTGAAGTAATCATTTGCCGGACAGACTCTGAAGAATTCGATACTATGGCTATCAGAATAATCTGATGAAAGTGAATCAGGCTCATTTGCTATAGCTATAATACGGAAATCCTTCAGGTCATTTGCATTTTCATCCAACTCCGATAATTGCGCATGGCATCTTTCGCAACCGGAATCATAAAATACAGCAATCACGAGAGAATCCCTGATGTTTATATCAGTTTGTATGTTCCTCGTGTTACTTAGAGTCAACAATGATATTGCCGTCAAGTTATTCTTTGAATCGGTTGCCCGATCAATTGAATTGCTAATTATTATAACGCAAACCACCATTACACTGACTATAACAAGGCCGCTGGTGATCAAAATGACTCGTTGCTTTTGCATGTTTGTATCATTATAGCATACTCTGATTAAAAGCCTCTACGACAAAAATGTAAAGCAAGAAGGGAGGTACGTAAAACAAAAGAACCAGTTTAAGATAATCGTCCATGCTCCTCGCTCTATCTCTCCTGGAAAGAACAAGTGCCAAGGTGCATATATATAGTAATTGAAAAATACTGAAGCTCTTCAACAAATAAGAAAATCTATTGTTTTCTGTTTGGATCAAATCATACACTGAAAACGTGGTAAAATTTGAATACTCCGCTAGTGTGTAATCTTTATTAAAGAAGGTGAAATTCAAAATTTCAATTGCATCGGGTATTAAGAAAACGAACTCTCCTACTACCACGGAAAATACAATTGATCGTGTGCTTATTTCATATTTCAAGAAAAATGCACCCATTTTTATAATCAAAATAAGAGCGACTAATTTTACTAAAAGGAGTAAAGCTTTTAGCATGAAATTAAAAAAGAAGAAATTTTCAAAAACAAACTTAGAGGAATCGCCATCACGCGCGGGCAGATAAATGATCTTGAAAGAATACCATGAAAAAAAGAAAATTAATAAAAATAGGACAGGCAGTAAATACCGGGTTCTGACTAGAGCTGGAGACATATTATTACATCTAATTGCGTTTCTTATTATATTGATCTTCCAGTGAAGTATTTTTTTCTAAATCACTTTTAGCCTTTTTATCCAATGGATTTAAAAGAATCATATTATAATTTTTCCAGAACTCAGGGTTATACTCATGATGCTCTTCATATAGATCTATATCTTTTTTAACGGACTCTCTTTTACGTATCCGCTCCAATTCGTCTTGCTTATTGTAAACAGCATTTACCATAAAGGTGAGATGATCAAATTGAAGGCTAGGCGTATCAGATCCTTCCCTGCTCAAAACTGCGGTGGCACCGGCACTATAATACCATGCATCAATGTATTCCAGATAGTACCTACCTTTATATTTAGTATAAGACACTTCAGATTTAGCAAAGAAGTCTCCCCCATAGGCATAGCTTTTACCTTTAGCATCATTTGGATTAGGGCGCATAATATTCTCAATCTTTACGATCGCCTTATCGCTGGCGTTGATGTATAATGACACTTCGCGATAAAAAAATGAATTCAAATGTTTATCTGAAAGTAGAATTACAAATTGCTTACCCAAATCTGTATCAAAAATATCTTGCAAACTATATTCATATTCATTGAGCATAGCATTGCTGAGAAAATGATCAGATTTTCGCCCTATATATCTAACAAAGTCATTTCCCAGGGTTATGTACAGATTGTTCTTTTTGCCAAACAAAAATTCAAAAGCTTTACCCAAAAAGGTATACGTTCGCATGTCATCACTCTTTCTTACTTCATGTACTTTTATTTTCGTGCTTGTTATTGTAAGGTCTTCCTTATCAAAATCGTGTGGTCCATATCCATTATCCTCCATAGAAACCGCGGCTTCCAAAACCCGGGTGTAAACCGAATCCTTTACACTCAGTTCGCGATAAAAGCCATCCAATATATATTTATGGCGGGGGTAATTTTGCCGTAACATTTTTACTGCATCCAAAACATACTCCTTCAACGTATCTTTTGCATTAACTTGAACTGTAACCTCTGGCAATAGATTTAAGTGGGGCATTAAATAGAGAATATTTCTATTACTTCCTGCTATGTCCTGAATTTTTACCGTAATTGTCTTATAGCCAACACATGATATAGTTAACGTTTCATGTGCCAAGCCGGTGTCAATATTCAGTTGAAACTTACCCGCCTCATTCGAAAAAGTACCGTAATTCTCATCACGGATAAATATATGAGCAAACTGCACGGGCGACATTTCAAGGCTATCTCTTAATTCACCTGTAACTGTAATATATTGTTGTCCCTTTAGTTTCGGTATTATTAAAAGGAATACATAGAGTAGTATAATTCTTATATTCATAAATAGAATATCATGTTAACAATAGGGCCGCGACTAACATAGCCACGGCTCTTATCACCTATTGAATATTTTGATGACCATATGGAGCACAATTTGTACCCCAGGCAGCGTACATTGCACTTGTTCGCGTATTGTTGTCCATAATCATCTTAAGAGTACTGCAGTACTCGCCTCTTGAAACACCACCACGAATAGTCGCTTTTTCTTTAGTTGTTAACTTTTTCATAAAGTATATTTTTGTTTATAAGGCAATGACAACTATTCATGAATAATATACAATACCGGAAAAATCCGGTTTTAGTCGATCAAGTTGATGAGTAACTGCTTTTGAGGTAGTCTCTATTATTATTAATACCGCTTTAATCTGTAAGTCTCGAATAAATAAATCAAAGTTTTTCCGCTTTCATGGTTTTGTACTTCATACATTAGGTGCAAGAACCCGGTAAAAGCAGGTTTGTGTAGATATGCCACGGACTACCACGACTCCAGTGCTGCCTTTTTATTATGCTGGCGACAGACGCTGGGACTTTTTAGCCTATGTCGATGGCTAGCGTAAAGTATGTGTGTGGGAGTTGTTGGTAAGCACCAGCAAGGGCATGAGGCTATTTCCCAAACCGATTTCTATTGGTGAAGATATACTTTCTCTTTCTGATAGCAGTATACAAGAGTTTCTTCAAAATATACTGAACGCAACAATTCATTTGGGAGAAGCCGGAAGGCTGGTGTTTGATGGCATTACAATTACATCAAAAAAAATTCGTAGCAAGCAGGTTGATAATTTGTGTTGTGTTGCTGTTGAGGAAGGCTAAAAGTTAATCGCGAGATAACAGTGCATATTATGTGTTATGGTAAGTTTTCAATCTGCGAGTAATACAAGCTGAAAGCTTTGGTTAATTGTTACCACAAGTTGGAAACTTGCGGTAGTTGGTGTACATCTACAATACGCTGGATTTAAAGTGATTCTTGTATTTTAGTTTCTCCTCTGGGGTACAACGTTTCAGTTCCTCCTCATATAAGTATTCAAAACCGCAATGAACATTGTCGTTGAAATAGACCTTAGCTCGTAAAAGCTTGATATACTTTACGATTAGTTCATTATTGCCGAGCATCAAAATCATATTTCCAAATCCAGAGTCTATAGATTCAATGCTGATTATACCATCGTCCATAAATTTTGCCAAGTCCTCAATTGGTCCTAGCACATATCTTCTCAGGTCACGCCCGGAAATTTTCTCCCTCTCAGGATTCGAGTAAGTGCCCGGTTTCGTCTCATCAATCTCGTCTATATCAAACCAATTTCTTTCAATTATCTTAAATAGCTCCGAAGCCTTTGGAGACAATAAGTCGTCCGAGAGTTTTGTGTAGATCTGGAACTCAGCTAACTTATTAGCCTTGTCTTTATTCTCGTTTGCAATATCAATACTTTTCTTTGTCGCTAATAACAAGTGATATGTGAAGTAGGTGTATAAAACTGTTGCAATCGCAGCGACCACCGTACTGATGGCTGCAACCATTGTCCAACCACTCCAAGAGATAAAACAGATCAACATTTTGTCAAATTTAATCTGAAGCTAAACTCAAATGATGTCTGGCGGCCAACGTTCGCATATAAAGCGTGCCGGCAGACCAAATTAAAATTAATCATCAAATTCTGTCGGCATGATTTATATGCTTTGTTGGCTGCTGCCGTGCTTCATCATTCATTCTTCTATTCCTTCAATTTGTCCGTTGTCTTGATGTTTATCAAGTCGTCCAAGTGGTGTAGTAACCATACTTGTAACAAATTGCCTTATCTCGGTGTCACTATAGCCGAGAGATTTTAATGTCTCGATTCTCTGCTGAACAATGGTGTTTTGCTTTTCCATTATTGCTAGTTCTCCGAGTTTTTCTTCTTGTCGGTTTCTATATTTTCCATCCTTCTGTCTCTCGTGTCTATCCTTTATATATTCTCTAACCTGTTGCAATGGATTCCAACTGCCGATGACCTCCCAAAATCCAGGTGACTGAATGTTTACCTTTGAAAGTACGAGCTTGTCTTCAGGAATTATCAATCTATCAAAATCAACTTTACTTTGAAATTCTGTCAAGTTAGGCAACGCTGAATGGAATCCATATCGATACTCTCTCGAGAAAATATCAAAATAAATAGGATCAAAAGGAAAATCCGTCCTTGTCCAGTATTTACTGACTATTGAAAGTCGTTCCTCAAACATATCACGTTGACGATTCCGGTCATTGTTTAACGAGTCAACAAAAAAGTCAAATACATAAATGTTATTATATGCTGATTCTAAGTCGGTCAAGAAGTTTTTTACTTCTGATACTGCCCCGAGTCTTTCAGCTTTGATTTTTAATGTCCCGTATTCGTCTGCCATAGGTATGAGGGTTTGTCTAAAGCACGGTTGCAGCTAACGTTTGGCTATTTGCAGTTGCGGGTATAGGAAGCCTTAAAAATGTAGCGAAGCGAAATGTTAAGGCTGACCTGGTCGTCACTGTCCACCGACACTAAACGTATTTTGAAAACTAAACTACAATTTTACACTAAACCCGCCATGACTTATGCACTGTGTTATGGCGCGTTTTTACGCTTGTCTCCAAATAAATATCCAATTGCTAGAGTTAGTAGTGGTGTAATAATAGCCCAGAAGTCTTTAATTGATAAATTCAATTCGTCCGCTTTCTTGTCCCAAGTCAGAAATGTATAGATCAACCCGGTGCTAACAAGGACTACAATTGCTAAAGCTGCTAAATTATTAGGGATGCTTGTGTGTCCCCCCCAAATAACACCAAGGAAACCTTGCTCAAGTTTTATCTTTTCAATTTCGTTCTGATTTTCAATGACCTTATTAGCTAGATCTTTGTCTTTGGGAAGGTTGGGGCTTATTTGATTAGCCATTGTTTACTCCCTCCCTGAGATACCAAGAGTAGTGAATCGTTTTACCTTGAGCGCCAACCAAGGCCAATATCCGATAGCTTAAGTATAAAGCCTTGTTGTTGAGGGTACCCAGTTGAATTGGCTCGGTATTGCCCGCACCCAATGGGTTATTGAAGTTTGAAAATATTATTTCAAGTTCATTCGGATTTATAGCATTAAACGATGTCTCCGGACTATCTTGATCGCCTCGAAAGACAAAACGTATTTTTAGGTCTGCCGCGAGTTCAAATGTAACTGGCTCATCTCGAAAGGATATCACTGTCCCGCTTTCAAAAACTTCATAGTTGTTGGCTGTGAGTATTTTCATTCTTTTTTTGTTATCAGACGATATAATGCGCCATAACATTTCAATATAAGAACATTCCATTCATATAACCGATTACAAACGTTTATATCCGGCTAATTTAGTTATATAGATATACTTATACAGCTAGTCTAAAATACAAACACCCATCCTCCAGCTACTTTATCAGCAGCCAAAAGATGGGCTCGATGTGAATATATAAAACTATATATTACGTTGCAACTAAGCACGTAAAATGTTAGTAAAATATAGCTTAAAACTATAACCTTTCGCGTGAGGGATAGTAGCGGAAAGCCCGGAGCGGTGTTGGGTTTGTGTGGGTGGCGCGAGGACTTGTAGCGGATAGCCCGACCCGATAGGGGCACGCCCAATATATTAACTGAAGATATATCGTTGTAATTAATCG